>JAGRCC010000499.1 GCA_020433785.1 Anaerolineae bacterium | reverse complement strand
GCAGATTGCGCCCTTCCTCCAGCCGACCCAAACCGATGCCGCCCAATTTGACGCCGTGTTGAGTGAGAAAAATATTCTCCGGTTTGAGGTTGCCGTGGGTGACGCCCCGGCTGTGGATGTATTCCAAAGCCAGGGTAATATCTAAGGCGATATCCAGCATCTGGTCAACCGACAGGGGTTGGGTATCGGCCGTAAGCAAATCTTGTAAGGTGGGGTCCGTCACAAATTCCTCGACAATGAAGATGTAATTGGCCTCAGAGCCGATTTCGTACACCGTGGCAACCTGCGGCTGGTCGAGATCGATCAACTGTCGGGCTTGCCGGGTAAAACGTTTGAGGGTCTGTTCGCTGAGCGCCGGCGACAAAATTTTAATGGCGACGGTGCTTTTCAGCTGTGTGTCAGTTGCTTTGAGCAGCGTGCCCAGCCGGCTGGCGCCAATTTTTCCTTCAATCAAGTAACGCTCATTAATCATTTGGCCGGGCAAGTTCAGCGCCTGGCGAGCTTGCAGCGCCGTAATGGCCGTCTCCACTGTCGGGTAGATGGCAAAAAAATCTTGATAGCCGGCCAACTCAATGACCCGCAGCACGCTGTCCGAAGGAGACGCCAGCACAATCGACCCATTTTCGGCCAGTTGACCGAGCGTGACCAGCATTTTGAGGGTGGCGGTGGAGAGCGTGTCCACGTGAGATAGATCGATGATCGAATCGGATAAAGCGCCCCGTTGCGCCAGGCGCGACAACTGGCGGGCCAGTTGATCGACTCCCTGCTCGTCGAAAACCGTGGTGGGGGTCACCACTGCCGTGGCCTGGTCAGGGATCACTTGCAGTTCGACTGCGCCGGTCGGGGCCAGATCGAGTGTTAATCCCTCGTAGCCAATCAACACCTCAACCTTGGGCCGGGTGGCATCCTGATCTTGGTAGGTCAGCGCGGTGGCCTGCATTTCTTGCAGTTGAGCATCCGAATAAATAGGGTCGTGATGAAATAAAATCAACTTCTTAACGCCGGCGGCGCGGGCAAAATCAATACCAATCAGGGCCGAACTATGCCCCCAATCGACCTTTTCCCAACTTTCTTTGAGGGTGTATTGGGCATCAAAAATGAGCGCATCGGCGCCATTAAAGAACTTGATATGCGGGTTGACTCTAACGTCGGTCAGCTCTTTGAATTCAGCGTCACTGGCATAAACAAACGAGCTGTGCTCATCCTCAAAGCGATAACTGTACGCCTTGCCGGGGTGGGGGTTCTCGATGGTGTTGATCTTGATTTTGCCCAGATAAAAGGGTCGTCCGGCCGTTAGCCGATTGAAGTGGAACGTCGCTTGCATGTACGACAGGGCGATGGGAAAGTTGACCGACCGCTGCTGATTGTGCAGCACCTTCTCCAAATTGTGAATACTGTAAATAAAAATCTCGTTACCGGCCACAAAATTGGGTTGAAAAAAGGGAAAGCCTTGAATGTGGTCCCAGTGAGCGTGGCTAAAGAAGAGATGGAGCTTGCCCTGCCCCTGGCCGAAAGGGCCGTTCATCAAGTGCTGTCCTAACTCGCGAAAGCCCGAGCCGGCGTCGATAACGAACAGTTCGCCTCGGGATCGAATCTCCACGCAAGAGGTATTGCCCCCGGCCGTGCCTCGTTGGAGATGAGGCAACTGCTTGACGTAGGCTTGCACCTCGGCCAAATTGTTGGTATCAATATCAGGCATACCATAAATGGCCTGACAGATTTTCTCTTCGATTTGCTCAGACGTGAGAGGGGAAGGAATTGAGCCTCGCGTGCCCCAAATTCTTATCTTCATAAGTCACTTTGACAGCCAAAAACTCTGATTGACCGCGTTATGAGTGGAATCGATCACGCTAATCTTAGCACAGAACACCGGCAAACGAAATGATCTGGCCGAAATTTGAGAATACGGAGCGACAAAGCAAGCTTTGTCAAGCGATCAAAGCGGGCGCTGGAGCGACAAAGCTTGCTTTGTCAACCGATCAAAGTAAACTTTGATGCTCCAGACCTACATTCCTGATATCGATTAGTCCTTCCCACTAGTCCGGACGTATGATCACGAGCGTGATCATATATCCAGCGCACGCCGGAGCACTGAATGAGACGCCTGACGGCTGATAGCCAACCGCTGACCGCTGATAGCTGACCGCTTATTCGCCGGTTTCTACGAGTTTACATCAGTTAGCAGACTTTCGAGGTACGCGTTGCTGACCTGCGGGCTGCGTTTGACGGCGTCGCGTTTGGTCAGCCAGCGCGGCAGCGCCCACACGCCGGCCAGTTGGCCCTTGAGTCGGGCGCGAGCGGCTTCGCCTCGCCAGGCCCGGGCGGCCTCGAAGGCGATTTTGAGCTGGGCCTGGATAATCGGCCGCCAGTAGCGCCGGAAGAGGAAGCCGGGTAAGACTTTGGCCAGCACCAAAATGGTATTGCGGCCGGTGTAGTAACTGGCAATCACCCCGCCGCCGGTCGCGCTGAGGTGGTGGTAGACCACAGCCTGGGGCGCGAATACGGCTCGATATCCGGCCAACTGAGCCCGCCAATTCAGATCGACATCTTCCAGGTACATAAACAGATCTTCGTCAAACAGGCCGATCTCATCCAGCATTGTCCGCCGGTAGGCCACCGCGCCGCCACAGCCACCGAAGATATAGGTGTCTTGATCGAACTGGCCGTGATCGTCTTGCCACACGCCCCGGTTGATGGGGATGCCGTTAACGCCAAAAGCATCTCCGGCCGAGTGCAGCTTATGGCGCTGGTCGAACAGCAGGATTTTGCTGGCGACCATACCGGCTTCGGGATAGGCGGCCAGCGCTTCGACGATGGCTTCCGCCCAGCCGGGAGCGACTTCGGTGTCGTTGTTTAAGGGCACGATGATCTGGCCGTTAGCCTGAGCCGTCCCGCGATTGATCGCGCCGGCGAAGCCCAGGTTTTGGCCAATTTCCAAAATCTTGACTTCGGGAAATTCTCGCCGGGTCAGCGACAGCGACTCATCGGTGGAGCCGTTATCGGCCAGAATGATTTCCAGATGCGGATAGGTCTGGCGGCGGAGCGCGTTGAAGCAGATGGGCAAATGGTGCGCGCCATTGTAATGTGGAATGATAACGGTCAGCAACGGTTCAGCCATCACCACGTTTTGACGCAAAATGGGCTGCCAGGGCTTCTTGCCAGGGCCGCAGCTCAATGCCTAGGGCCGCGCCTTTGGTGTTGGCCAGCGGCGCAAACGGCGGCACCACCGAGGGACGGGGGTATTCGGCCAAAGTAATAGGGGTAATGGGCACATCTTCACGCCCACCCAGGCGCAGCACTTCCTGAGCGTACTCATAGCGCGAACAGTAACCGGCATTGGTCAAATGATAAATTCCATAAGCGCGGGTTTGGATTAATTGGGCCACGGCCGCCGCCAAATCCAGGGTGTAAGTCGGGTTGCTGACTTCATCCGCGACCACACGCAGCTCACCGAATTTGTCGACTGCCGCCAGAATTTTTTCCGGGAACATGTGGCCGCCGCCGTAGACCCAGGCCGTACGGACAATGTACAACCCGTTTTTGAGATAATGCGCGGCCATTTGCTCCCCGGAGCGCTTCGAGCTGCCGTAAGGATTAATGGGGTTGGGTTTATCATCTTCCTGATATGGCCGGTCGGAGCGGCCGTTGAACACTTCATTGGTGGAAATGTAAACCATTTCGGCATTGCAGCGCAGGCAGGCGTGGGCCACATTCTGCGTACCAAAGGCATTGATGCTGAAAGCAGCGTCGGGGTCTTTGGCGCAGCCATCGACATTGGTCATGGCGGCGCAATGAATGACCAACTCAGGATAGAAATCGGAAATTTTTTGGACAATGGCGTGATCCTGAACATCGTAGCGGGGCACACGTAAAACATCGAAATCTTGTTCTTCTAAAAGTTGCTTAATGGCCTGACCGAGCTGCCCGGTAACGCCGGTAATAATGGTACGCATGGGTTCTCCTTGTAGTCTGATAGTTGAGGGATTATCGCAACCCCGGTAACGGATCGCGCCCGGATTTGGATTGGCTGTCGCTGAGATGCCGGCGAACAAAGTTAACAAAGACGTTCAGGGCCATAATCGGCCACGGGATGATTAGCCCAATAATGGCCGCCACCAAGATTTCCAGCAAACTGGTTATCTGCCAAAAAACCAGGTCAACCGAGGGCAAATAGCCCTCTATAACCAACCCATTTTGGGCAAACGTCCAAAACAACGGCAGAGTCAACATGAAAATCGTCAAAAGGCTATAACCGTAACCGGTACTGAGCAGCGTTAGCCAACTGCGTTCATCGATGAGCATCAGGAACAGCAGCACTAACGCCCCGCCGGCCAAGAAGCTGACGCCCATCCGACGGGCAATGTCAAACGGCATATCGGTCAGATCGAAGGCGCTGATCGAGTAGCTGTGGCCTTGCAGTTGGAACAGGGTATGATAAAGGGCCAGGGTCACTATCGCCGCAATCAAGATCAGGCCGGCATGCACGTTGCGCCGCCGCCACATGATGAAAAACCAAATCAGGGCAATAACGACCGCCGCCAACAAACGGGGCCAGCGCGCCGACTGAATGGCTTGATGACGCACAGCAGCCATCTCGACGTCGGCTGATTTCTGGGTTAGGAGGGCCAGTTGCAGCGCGCCGTTGAGGTTGTTCTGGCTCAAGGTATTGGCCGCCTGCTCGATATCGACGAACAGCGAGTCGGGCAAGTGGGCGTCCGGCCCCTGTACGCCGGCCAAGTAACGCTCAGCCAGGGCCAGCCGCTGCCGAGTGAGAGCGATTTGCGCCAGAGTTTGATGTTCCAAGCTCAGATTCAACATCTCGAACACAATGCGCCCTTGGGCTTGATGCGGCGCCGGCAGGCCGAGCAGCGTCGTCACGGTAGGCGCCACATCGGTTTGAGCGATGACACTGTACTGGCCCGAAATCAGGCCATACCCGTTCATCACCAGCGGCTGCTGGGTCACTTCGATTTCCGCGCCGCCGGTCCCACCGGATGAAATGTGGCCGCGGTCGCTCAAAATGACCAAGACCGAGGTATCCAGGTTCATAATCCGGCTGATTTGGCCGATGTAGTCATCCAGGCGAACGGCGGCGGCCTGGTAAGCATCGCTTGAGGTCCCGCCTTGCTGCGTCGCTGCAAAATCGAGGCCGGTGAATTGGATCAAAAGTAAATCGACCTCATCCTCTTTCAACAGTGGCAGGGCTACATTCAAGATGGTTTGATCGGCTTCCGGGCCGGATGACTCCACAAAAAACGTTTCATCCAGGTCTTCTCGGGGCACCAAACCGCGCCAATCGGCCAGCCCCAATACGGCGGTTTTGAGGTGGGCCTCATGAGCCCGGGAGAAAATCGAGTCAGTGTCAGGCACAGTCATCGCTTCAAATGGTTGGTCGATGGGGGCCGCGCCGTTCAGCTCCGGCAAAGCGCCGGTGATTAACGTCATCCGCGCGGTCTGAGAGTAAGTAGGTGGGGTGCTTTGAATAGTGCTGCTGACGCCGGTTTGGGCTAGCTGGGCCATAACCGGCAGTTCCAATAGTTGAAAAGCCTCATCGCCCAGACCGCTGAGTAATACAATAACCACTTTAGCCGTCTGGGGTAAAGCCAATGGTTCGGTCGGCAGCGTGTCGCCGTGCAGTGGGGGCTGATAGTGACGGGCCGAAGCGTATAAGGCTCGGACCCATGCTTCAGCGCCGATGATAAGACATACTAGAAAAAAGATACTAAAAAGAACTGGGAGATATTTCTTCATAACAAATAATGGTCAATGAAACTGGTCAATAAAATTATACCAGGCTTGCCTCGGTTCAGCTACTCCAGTTGGTTCTGAATTATAAGCATAACTTTGCCCGGTTAAAAGTCTTGGAGTATTATTTTGCGTTTGGGGGCCATTTTTGGAAATTTAATTAAAGCTGTGTAACATGCAGCGATATTTCTGGCGAAGAATCCTGAAATTTGTATAAATTTGCCTTAATTATAAGATTTTGTACACTAAATAAACTTTTCTATAAAGCATTGTGACTTGTAACTATTCCAGCGTCAACGTTGTTAGTGAAACCGCTTTATTATTAATAGTCTAGAAGAAGACATATTTTGGGACGAATAGTCTTCTCAATTTAATGGGAGCGATGGGATTAAGACCATGGAAGGAAATGTAGCTGAATTAGAACGTCGTTATCAAACTTTGCTCAAAGATTATCAATCGGGCAAAGTTGATGAAACCACGTTCATCTCAGAAGTAGATAAGCTCCAATTTAAGGATGATTGGGGTAGATATTGGATGCTCGGCGCTCAAACCGGCGAATGGCATTATTACGACGGTCAGGCCTGGCATCGCGCCGATCCCCGTGAAGCCGACAAACTACCTTTTCTCGATAGCGATGGCCGCTACTGGCAAAAAGGCATCAAGAGCGGTGAATGGTACTATTACGAAGCCACCACCGGCGAGTGGGTTAAACCCAACGACGGGGGCATGCCCAGCTCATTTGCACCGACCGCTCAGGCCGGGCAGTGGCAGGGATCTCAGGCTTTTGCCGGAGCCGCCTCGGCCGGCGCGGCTGTTGCCGCTGGGCAGGTTGACTCGCAGCTTTACCAAGATGATGATGGACGCTACTGGGCCATGGGCACCAAATCAAACTCGTGGTACTTTTATGACCAAGACGGCTGGCATCCGGCCGACGAGTTTCAGGCCAGAACCGGTTCCCGCGCCCCCCAACCGCAATTTTACACCCCCCAACAACAGACAACACCCTACCAGCCGGCAGCCGACTCGCGGGCCGCGCAGATGTATGGCGCTCAGCCGACGCAAAGTTATGCCCCCCAACCCCAATACCCGGCTTACCAATCAGCGGCGGGTTATGCCCAACCGGCGCCACCTGCTTCAGCCCCCGGCGGTGATTGGTACTATCACGACGGTAAACAGTGGCTGAAATACTCTTCCGGCGAGCCGGCCGAAGGACCCGTACCGGATGTGGGCGCAATGCCCGATCAAAAATCGGAAGAGGGAGCCAAAGTGCCGGGCCAGGTTGAAGCGAAAGCCAGCAAAAAGAGCGAGCCGGTTGTAGCTGAATTTTTCGATGATGACGAAGAAGATATCGAAGTTGTTGATGTCGAAGTCATTCCCGTTTACGATCCGGAGCCGGACCTAGAACCTGAGCCGGAGCCGGTCCCCGCTCCCAAAGCTAGAATTGAACCGGAACCGGAGCCAGAACCGGAACCGGCCCCAGAGCCGATCCAACCATCCGAACCGGCTCGCTTCGAACTGGAAGATCGTACCCATGTGCCGCGCCGTTCCGATGAAATACGGCCGCGCCGCACTCAAACCGGACCCCTGGTGGGAGGGTCGGACCCTGATGATCGACCGCTAAGACGGCAATCCGCGTCTCGGCCGTCCGCCCCGGTTCGACGCACACCCGCCGATCCCAATCGCGCCGTACCTCCGCGCCAGCGAGCGGGGGCGCACGATCCCACAATTGTGATGCCGGCCGCCACGGCTGGGGCTACGGCGTCGCCGTCTTCACCAACTCAAACCGTAAAACCGGCCCTGCCGTCTCAAACCGAACAGCGGCGCGCGCGTGAAAATACGGTGCCAATGGAACCGATCAAACCGGTTAGCCCCGCGCCGATACCGGTGGCCAGAGACAAAACGGGCCCCATGCCGCCGCCCACCAGCCGGCATCGTCAAGCAACGCAAGAACTACCCAAGATTACGGTTCCGCCTTCACCGACTCCGGCGTCTGTGCCGGCGCCGGCGCCAAAAACACAAACCCAGCCGTTGCCTGCCGCGCCGTCTAAGCCGGTTGCTCCGGCTAAACCTGTTCCCGTTCCCGTTCCTGCTCCGGCTCCGGCTCCGGCGGTCGAGCCTGTTCCAGAAAAACAGGAAGAAAAAGAGGGGTACTCTCTGGGCGACATCCTGCGTTCGTTCCCCAGTACGGTGTGGACCGGCATTGCCGGCATCGCCGTATTAATTATCGCCGCAATCCTGATTATCGCCGCAGTGGTATACGGCGGAAATCTCTTTGGGTTCGATACCAGTGTGGCCGGGACCAACCCCACGCCCACGCTCGACAGCGGCCTAGCGCCAAATAAAACGCCCACGCTTGGCCCAACGGCCGAAAATTCGGGACCGATCAATACGCCAACGCCGGTAACCTATGCGTCCTACAGCAACCCTGACCTGGAAATTCGGTTGGAGTATCCAGACAGTTGGTTAGACAATGAATTGGAAAGTAACGTCATCCTAGCGCCTGATACTGACGGTCTGATTGCCGACAGTATTAAGGGTTCGACCATGCGGGTTGGCAAGTCTGATGAAGAAGACATCTCTATCTCAGATTTGTTAAGTGAAGTTTTAGACCAATTTCCGGAAGGCGCGGAAACTTTAAATGAAGGCACCATTAGCATCGCCTCGCAAACCTGGACTTCAACCCAGATTAGATTCGACAATGAAGATTTAGGCGGGCAAGGGATTGCCACCATCGCTGTAACCACCAAAGACGGGGCCGGCTATTATCTGATCGCCGCCGCACCGGCTCAAGAATGGAACAGCGTCCAGCCTCTATTTCAAGGGGTGATCAACAGCTTTGAATTTGTCAGCGCCGAGGAACTGGCCCAAGCTAAAACCACCCCCACCGCGCGCGCCACGGCTGCCACCGCGGCCGCTGACAGTGACGCAGCCGATGATGAAGATACTACGCCATCAGCCGCCGCCAGTGAGGATGAACAAGAGAAACCTAAAGCCGCAACCTCCACCCCCACTCCAACCCGAACCCCCAGCCCAACCCCAACTCTTATAGTTGAGGCGACGCCGCTGGTCTACGCGGTTCAGCCGGGCGATACGCTGCTGGCAATTGCCGTCAAATTTGGGGTGGATATTGATTTACTGGCTCAAGAAAACGGCATCGATGATCCGGCCTCGCTGCAGGTTGACCAGGAATTGGTCATTCCTTACACCGCTGAAGAACTAGCAGCTTACAATACCAGCAATGGCAAGACCATTCCGGACGCCGATGCAGAAGAAACGACCGATGATGAAGAGGCTACCGATGACGCCAACGCGGATGACGCGGAAGCCGCCGATGACACCGAAGAAGCCAGTGCAACTCCGCAAGCCGAGGAAGCAGATGCGGCAGAAGAGGAAACCCCCAGCGTGGCCGCTCCGGTTTCGGGCCGAATTATTTATCCGGCCTTTAATCCGGGCACCCAAAACTACGATGTCTGGCTGGTCGATTTGGCCACCGAGGAACAAACGCCGATTGCCGGTAATGCCAGCCAGCCGGATTTCAACCAAGACGGAAGCTTGATCGCGTACCGGTCGTGGGATCTGGGCACCAGAGGTATTTTCTTTAGAGATTTTGTCGGCGGAAGCAGCGGCATTGTCACCAAATTTGTCGAAGATGCCCTGCCGGCCTGGTCGTCTGATGGCTTCTCTTTTGTCTTCTCCAGTCGTAAGGAGGGTGACCGGGTACCTCGTCTTTATATCGGCAACCGCCAAGGAAACGATACCGTGGGGTTGGGTTTCCAAGGTGAATATCCTGATACCTTCCCGGACGGCCGTGTTATTTCACGAGGCTGCACCCCTGCCGGTGATTGCGGTATCTTTGTAATGAGCGCTCGAGGCGGGGCTGAGAAGAAAATCAGTACTGAACCAGCTGATACAGCTCCGGCTGTGTCGCCCAACGGCTCAAAAGTCGCGTTTATGTCGTCTGGCCGGGGCGCGCGTAACTGGGAAATATTTGTAATGGACGCTGACGGCTCCAATGTTACCAGGCTCACCGAAAACGGCAATAACGATGGCCTGCCGACCTGGTCGCCGGACGGCCAGAGCATCGCCTACGTCTCAGATCAGGGCGGCGTTTGGGCCGTGTGGGTAATGAACGCCGACGGCAGCAATCAGCGCAAACTCTTCAATATGAAAGGCTCGCCCGACGGTAAAATTTTACGCGACGAAGCCAACTCAAAAGGTTGGCTGGAAGAACGGATCGCTTGGGCGCCCTAGTCCATAAATAATAAACCTGTCCCCCAGGTGCAAGGCACTTACAGCGAAAAAATTGCAAGACAAAACAATTTTTTCCCCACAAATGCTGTAAGATTGCCTTGCACCTTCTCTATTTATTTTAATAGTCCAATTTGACCGATTGACGCTCCCAAGTACCAATGTTATAATGACTCACGGATTTACTTTGCAAGCGGGGTAACGGGCACTTAATCGCAGCACGACTAATGTTATATCCACTCAATGTTCTCGATTTGAGCAAAAGGGCCAGTCACCTGTGTAGTTAATAAGGCACAATAGCTGTTCGGCAGACCAAATGATCGGTATACATCTCGACAAAAAAACCGGTCACAGACCCAGGCATAACTCACGTCTTAAAATCCCTTTATGTTGGATAAAAATTCATGGCAAACTTAGTTGGTAGAACGCTAGGAAAGTACCGTCTTGTGGCTCGATTGGGCCGTGGCGGGATGGCCGAAGTTTATAAGGCATACCAGCCGGGGTTGGATCGCTACGTTGGTATCAAAGTGTTGCACGGGCATTTGGTTGATGATGAAGATTTCATCGGCCGTTTTGAGCGTGAAGCGCTGGCAACCGGCAAACTCCGCCACCCTAATATTGTCCAGGCCGTTGACTTTGACCGTGACGGCGACACCTATTTTCTGGCGATGGAATTCATCGATGGACCGACGTTAAAAGACGAGATGAAAGCGCGGGTGGCGGTAAACAAGCCGTTTACCTTAAAAGAAATCGGTCGCATCTTTACGGCACTATGCAGCGCCGTTGATTACGCCCATAAAAGAAACATGATCCATCGCGACATCAAGCCGGCCAATGTGATGATCAATCAAGAGGGTAACGTGGTCCTGACCGATTTTGGCATTGCCCGTATCTTGGAAGGCACCCAATACACCCAAACCGGCGCTTTGTCGGGAACGCCCGCTTACATGTCCCCCGAACAAGGCAAAGGCGAGAGAGCTGATGAACGCAGCGATATTTATGCCCTGGGAGTGATGCTCTACGAAATGGTTACCGGGCAGGTACCGTATGAAGCTGACACACCCTATGCGGTCATTGTCAAACATATCAGTGAGTCCTTACCCCTGCCCTCAAGCATCAAACCCGATCTACCAGAGGCCGTTGAGCGCGTTATTCTTAAGGCGATGAGTAAAGAACCGAGTGACCGCTATCAAACTGCCGGTGAAATGGCTCGTGCCCTCCGCACGGCGGTCGAGCTATCGCCCGATGATAATCTTCAGAATAACCCGGTGCGGCCGATTGCCCCCCCGCCCAATGTCGAAGAAATAGAACACAACACCGATCGCCTTACTGCCCAACATCGGGCCCAGAAAACCAATGATGGGGGCGCCACCGTTTATTCTCGTGGCTCTGACGCGACCACGATTGCTGAAACGGCGCCCAGACAAAACAATTCATTGTTGATCATCGGAGGCGCGCTGGTTATTGTGGCGTTGTTAGGGCTGGTCGGTTATCTGGCCCTGGCTTCCGGCTCCAGTTCTACGCCAACGCCGGATGCGGAAGCGACCACCGCCGCCGGCTTGGATGCGGAAGCAGCAACCGAGACGGCTCAGCAAGCCACCGCTGAGGCCCAGTCTGCTCAGGCAACGGCCGAGTTTCTCGCCCCTGGCCAAACCGCCGAAGCAGCGGCCGCGGCGGAAACGAGAACAGCCGCCACAGAATCGGCGTTTCTGGATCGTAACGCCACTCTAGTGGCCGATACCCTTGGCACCGCCCAAGCCGGGACCACTCAAGCGCAGTCCGCCCAAACTGCCGAAGCCCAAACCGCTACAGCCGAAGCTTTGGCTAACGTCACCCCCACCGATACTCCTTCACCCACCAGCACGGTTGAGGAACAGCAACCAACGCCAACGCCGTCCCCCACACTACCGCCGCCTCCAACTGCTACCCCACAACCGGTGGCCCCGCCTACCAATACACCGCCGCCCACTGACACTCCTCCGCCCCCGCCGCCGGCTATTTCCGGCAAACTGGCTTATCCGGTCGATGGGGGACAGGGCCGATACAATGTTAGAATCGTCACCATGCCCGATGGCGATCTGCTGGCAACTATCCAAGGCGCCCGCCAGCCAAACTTTCGGTTGGATGGGCAAAAGCTACTGATCAACGGCGACGGGGGAAGTTTTGGTGAAAACGTGTTTGAAGCCAGCCCCAACGGTTCAATCGACCGGCCGGTCAGTGGTTCACCCTCCGATCTGTTTCCCGTGTACAAACCCGATGGAACAACATTGGCCTACAGCAATCCCCAGTTGGCCTACGGCTCAGTGGGTTATCAATCCTATTTGTTTGTGCAATGTGGTTTAAAACCGCCCAATGAAGATACCGATAAATGTACAGCTATGGCTGATTTCGGCATTATTATTCCGCCTGGCGCCATAGGTGATATTATCGGCAGTCATCCCGTTTGGACAACCAGCGACTTATTGGCCTACAAAGGCTGTAATACTTGGGCGGGCGGGGGATCGTGCGGCGTCTTTGTCGTTGGCTCTTGGGCCGTTAAACGCACCAGCAACGGCGAAC
>JAGRCC010000498.1 GCA_020433785.1 Anaerolineae bacterium | reverse complement strand
ATCTGCACTCCGGCGGCTACTCGCTCAGCCTGATCCCGTATATGAGCATGCATTATCTGGCCGATGAGACCCAGAATCAGCAGACGTTCGCGGCAATGCAAGCCTTCGAAGCGCCGGTCAGTTTGATGATCAAGGAGATCACCGGCGAGGGATTACTGGATTACGCGGTGGAACGGATGGGCAAGATTTTCCTGTGCGCCGAGGTCGGCAGCGCGGGTACGCTGTCGCCCAAGGTGGTGAAGCTGACCGATGTGGGCGTGCGCAATCTGCTGAAACATTTCGGTATTGTGGAGGGCGAGATTATGACGCGTGAAGCGCAAGGGCTGCCGCCCAGCCGGCTGATGGAAGTACCCAGCGCCAAGAATTACCATATCGCTATCGCCGGTGGCATTTACGAGTCCTTCTTTGAATTAGGCGATTGGATCGAGGCCAATCAGACGATTGGCCAAATTCACTTCCCGGAGAATTTCACGTGGGAACCGCAGCCGACCATCGCTCAAACGTCGGGCGTGCTGCTCTGCACACGCGGCCCCGGCTTTGTGGAGATCGGCGACAGCGTGGCGGTGCTGGCGCAGGATTTGGACGCCTCGTAAGGTTGACCGGCTAATTGTCAGTGACATCGGCCAGGCTTATGAGGTAGTCACGTACTAATTTCAAATAGTCCGTCTGCCAGTGGGGGGTTAATTTGATAGGCCCGTGTTTGATTTCATCGGATTTTGTAGCGCCGTTTTTTTGAAAAATTTGTACACCCCCCCATCTGTAAATATAAAAAATATCCTCAATGGCGATATCATAAAACTGGACTAAGTTTGGATATTTGCGCTTAAATTGAGTCTCAATTTCCTCCTTGTAAAAATAAAGCTTTTGATTA
This sequence comes from Anaerolineae bacterium, assembly GCA_020433785.1. The sequence continues at coordinate 8,953 of JAGRCC010000498.1, read as the reverse complement.
GAAGTATAGCCGCGAACCTTGTCAAACCACTTACGGGTTAGACAACTACCGCTATGGAAGATGTTTTGCCGGGGCAATCTCAACGCACCGTTGCTCAAGACAAAGACTTTGGTCGGTTTGAAAAAACCCTTCCGTTTACGAAATTTCTCAATTGAAAACGAGATACAATGGGGCAGATAGATACCGTCGTCATCCCAGACAAAGATCAGGTCGTGAGCGCAGAGGGCAATGGCCGCGTTACGCTTTTGGTTGGGTGCGAAAAACTGTTCGGAGAGATTGACTATTCGTATCTCCGGATGGTCAATCTCCAAGAGTTGGTCTGCGTTGTCGTTCAAGATGACCAGCTCTTTTTGCCCCTGATAATCCTGTTGCAAAAAGGAGTAAATCGCCTCCTCAAGCCGTTCCGGTTGGCCCTGAGGCAGGCAGATGCAACTGACCGGGGGCAAAGCGACTGAATTTTTTCTTCTATGGGATGGGGTGGGGGTAAGTTTAGTTTTGGGAGAAGCAATAACGCCGTTTTCTGATTTGGAAGCTATGATCTGCTGCTCTGTGACACGAAACTCGGTCAAGATTTGATCGATTGCCAGGTGATTCGGCTGGTCATTTTCCAGTTCACTCAAATCTACACCCGTAATAACCTTTTCCACCACATCCGCTTTGCGTAAGAGTTGTTGCTCAACGTGAGATTCCAGCACCTTTGCCGGCAAGAAAAACCATTCATTCAGATAAATCTCGATCTCGTCATTATTCAACACGGCACTGGCTCTTTTCCCACATTGCTTAGGAAATTGCACGGGACTGCCCGATTGCCATAAAGTTAATTCACGCGATAACTTCTGATATTTTTCTCGCCAATGGTGAGAATTCACGATGTAAAAGTGGTACAAAAACCCATGATTTTTTGTGGGAATGGATATGTTTACCGGCCGGTGGTTGACCCCTTGTGAGCGCACCCACAAGTGGGAGTCCAGGCATTGAATAGCTGCATTCGTTCTGACCATGCTCTTGCCACGGCTGGCAAGATTACCGTCCCAATCGATAATTTTCCCGGTGAGAGGGTCGCACATTGTTTGAGTCCACGGCTTCTGGCTCTGAAAAAAATATTGTTTCCAGAAAGGGTCATTTTGGTTAGGTTTTCCTGGGACCACATTCCAACTCTGTAAGAATATGGCCTCGGTTCCGGGCGACACTGTGGATAACATTGAAGGCAAGTGACCGGCACATAGAATTGTCTCCAGCGGGATATCGGTCAGATCAAAATGTGTATTTTGGACAATTGATTGATTATTGACAAAGACAAACTCGTCCACATCAATACATACCAGCCAATCGAAACCCTCTGCCTGCGCCATACGCCAGGCATGATCCGCGCATACTCTGAATAAATCAGAATAGTAGGGCGATAAGGTATGCAACCTGTCATCCAATATGATAGGTTCCACCCAAGGGAATGATTGAGCAATTTGTAATGAGGCATCCTCACAACGGTCAAGAAACACGTACGCTCGCGAAACACCAAGCGCACGATGATAGCGTAAATTGGCTTCCAAAAACCGCTCTTCGTTGTGGATACACATAAACATGGCTATTTTGGGGAGAGGCTGATTTTTTGATACAGAAACCGATTTGTTGAAGATGCTCACGCTGCTTCTACTCCCTGACCGAGTAATCTCTCAGCCTGCTCGATATTGGGTAATAGCATGTCGTTGTATATCCGGTCAAGATCAAAAACTACGAGAATGTCTAAGGCTCGTTTAATCTCTTCACGAGTTAATTCTTTGCGCCAGCCATCGATCAGATCCGCGCCGGTAATGATGGCGCTGTGGCCGCGGCTGGTACGTGAGGGTGTTTTTAGCATCGCTTTCAATTCCGGACCAAGTTCGGTTGGTTCGCCCAGATATGAGAAAAGGCGGCTCAATTCGTGCTCAGGGTTGGTGCAAAGCGCTTCATAAAATACCAGATGTATCTGCTGGTTATTCAGTTGTTGGAGTGGTACGTAATGTAGAATAGACCAGGTTAATACATACCGTTCAAACATACTAGCCACTCTTTCGGTGACATGTTCAAAGCCGGAAAGGTGGTCCTGGCAAAGCTCAGGCTGAGAAAAGAAAATTTCAGGGTCTCGCGGCCAATTCCATCGCTTTAACCTCATTTTGGACAAGGCCACCGCGCACGGATGGCGCAGGATCATAACCTTTTTTACGTGGGGAAATTGGACATCGACCCAATTAATGAACAGATGGGCGTGAATATCTTTGATGAGCAAGCCGTGGTGGCTCTCATACTGATTATGGCGGTTAATGCGAGGATGTTGAAGTTGCCCGCTAAATACAACTCGCCCCCGGCCAAGAAAATATTTACTGGTATTGTTGGGCCTGAGGTACTGAAATTTCATAAATTTTTTCATCCAGGGTACCAGGATAGGATGAAATGGTTCAAACATATAGCGGTACTGTTTACGGCTGTTGATCAGGTTAGAAATCCAGGTGGTGCCGCTTCTGCCATCGCCGACAACCCAGATGACCTCTTTTGGTTTTTTACGTTTGGAATTCAGGTGAAGGTTCAGGTGAAAGTTCAGGTGAATTAATAGTTTTGCCAATCCATTTTTTGATTTCATAGGGTTTTTCTCTGAAGATTGAAGTGCTTCACCGAGCTAACCATTCACTACAATCCCAATCCAACATATGCTCCAATTCTTTTATTTCAAATTCATATCGTTCTTTCAAATAGGCTCTATCCGCACAGGACATCGAAGTTACATAGGATTTGGCATTAACGATATAAGGTTTTATGCCCGGCATTTTTGCGACTCCTAAAAAATCACAGACTCGATCAAGTGCAGTTTGCGGATCGTTCCTCAGGTGCTCACTTTTCAGGAATAGTGTCTGGGATTTAGGGAAAAAATGCCAGACCCGTCTAATCTGATCGGTGTAAAAACCCCGATCGACATAGGCGTAAACTCTATGTTGAAGCGGCATAACCTCTCGGATTCTTTGACTTTCATTTCTTATCGCTTCCTGAAAAGATAAAAATTCTCTTCTACGAAAAATTTCCATATTCCAGGCCGAAAAAGCGCGGTCGATCGGATTTCGCAGAATAATGATGATTTTCATAGCCGGGTTATATTCCCAGATTCTTCGGGGGGCGCTGTACCAATACATATAGTCCGGTGTGCCCTCACCACACAAACGTTGTTGTAGGTTTGGTGAAAAGAAAGCATGATACCGGGTATAATCTACAGATGTGCCGGTAAACCTGGCATCGTTATCAAAAAAGTGTAACTCCTTTTTTTTGGTCATGCACAGATTTGGATGGACATAAAGGTATTTATGCAGGGCAGTGGTACCGCTTTTTTGCGCCCCGGCAATCACAAATTTTACCTTCATATTCTTCTTCCAAACGGCCAGGCTTCTTAATCGATTAGCCACTCGCTACAATCCCACCCCAACAACCGTTCCAATTTTTTGATTTCAAATCTGTAAATATGCTTCAGGAAATCTCTATCCTCTATTGACAGTGGAGAGGCATATGGGTTAGAAAAAACATTTTTAACGGGTAGTTCGTCAATTCTTGCCACCCCCAGAAAATCACATACTTTGTCCATCGTTGCTTGCGGTTCATTTCTCAGCTCTTCAGTTTTGAGAAACAGGGTCTGATCTTTAGGAAAATAATGCCAGATTCGTCTGATCTGTTCGGTGTAAAAACCCCGATCAATATAACGCTCCTTAAACTGCAACGGTAACGTGTGAGTGAGTTGGTGTAGCTCTATCTCTAATGCATCGCGGAATGACCGGCGCTCTCTTTTATTAGCAGGTCGCATCCGTCGCATATTCCAATGAGAAAAGGCTCTGTCGATCGGGTTTCGGAGAACGATGATGAGTTTCATGGCCGGGTTATATTCCCAAATCCTTCTGGGCGCATCGTACCAATAAATACATTCCGGCGTGGCCTCGCCGCACAAACGTTGTGGCGGGTGGGGTAAAAAGAAAGCGTGGTATAAATCGTACTTGTCTCCTAAAAAATTATCCGGGTCTGAAATATGGCATCCCGCCAGGCCAAACCAGGGAAAAAACCTTTCGGGTGACTTGTAGTCTACGGCGACTTCATCAAAAATTCTTTCATTATCAAAGAAGTGAACCTCTTTTCTTCCGGCCATGCAGATTTCCGGCTGTAGCCGCAGATAGGCATCCAGCGCACTGGTGCCACTTTTCTGGGCGCCGGCAACCAGGAAATCTACTCGTATGTTTGCGGCTGTTCCGTTAGAACTCTGAAATCTGTTAGGGGCAACCATTGTTGCCAGATAATCTCTGACTTGTTGGGCGTAGTCAAATTTCCAATGGGGGTTCAGCTTTATAGGCCTTTGTTTATTTTTCCCTAATTTTGCGTTTCTACTGCGCAAATAGAGCGGGCTGCTATGTGACTTGTGCTGCCACCTGTAGATACAATAGACATGACCCGGTTCAGTATCGCAGCGGTTCGGTGAATCCCAATTCTTTGGCTTGAATTGATGTTCTAGCTCTTGATCGTACCCATAATCCACCATGTAATCATAGCCTCGAACCTGATCGAACCGGTCACGAGACCAACAACTGCCATTATGAAATACATTTTTCTGGAGACCGCTCAACCGGCCATTGCCCCACACAAACGCCTCATCCAGTTTAAAGAAACCGGTTGTTTCATCAAAATTTTCAACTGAAAATGAAAGGCGATGGGGTAGATAGATGTCTTCAACATCCCACACAAAGATCAGGTCGTGGGAACAAAGCGCAACAGCGGCGTTACGTTGTTCGACAACAGTACGAAAATGCCGAGGAAGGTTGAAAATTTTTACCTCCGGATGGTCAAACTCCAGTATTTGGCCTTTATGATCATTTAGAATGATGAGTTCTTTCTGACCCTGATAGTCTTGCTGCAGGAAGGCATAGATTGCTTCTTCAAGCAGTTTCGGATGATTATAAGGCAAGCAAATACAGCTAACCGGGGGGGTATCTTTCATCATTTCACCAACATTGTTATTTTTTGCTTAACGAGTGGAGGGTTCAACCACATGCAAAACCTGGTCTGAGGCCACATTTTCCAACTCCTGTACAATACCGCTTGGCCAGTGAATAACCAGTCGATCGAGCCTGGTGTAGTTACCCAAGCCAAAATGAATACGCTGGTGATTTTGAGTCGAGTTGTGCATGCCTCCACCTTGTTCCCGGAGTTGGGTAACATCTCCGGTTGTGGCCAGAACCCACGCCCCAATCCCATCTCGATTGGAAAGAACTCCTTCCAAATCGACCTCAAGCCAGTGATTCGTATTACCTTGATTGCGGAATAGTTGGTTGGGACCCCAAAAAAATGGCGGGGCTATTGAGCCATTGGTTATAAATAGATCCAGAAAGCCATCTCTATCATAGTCTACGGTTGAGGCGCTATCGCCTACGCCGGCCAAAGTTCCGGCTGCTCCGCCCGCTTGTGGCACGGCTACGAAAGTACCATCGCCCCTATTTTCATAAAGCATATTGGGTAAATTGACGGTTAACCGCGTACAAACCAGATAAATATCCACATCCATATCATTGTCAAAATCGCCGGCGACGGCCGAGGCGCTGCAAAATTCTGGAACATCAAATCCGGCAGAAGGCTGGTTTTTAAACTGGCCCCGGTCGTAAAGCAATAACCGGGCTGAAACGGAGGGTGTGACCGGCTCAAATCCTTTCGTCGTCAAATTTGTAATTGGCCCGTGGCTATCGATAGCTATACTGAATCCGTATCGCTCTGGACTGAAAATCAACACCTGCCAACTTTGAGCGACAGGATCATAACCTATATAGAGACCGCCATCATCGTCCGGCCGATGTGTTTTTATCCCCATCACGGCCAGGTCCTGCGGCGACAAGGTGAACGAAGATGTATCGGTGGGAATATTGCCCTCGGAACCGATGAAGACCTTAAGTGGATGAAACCCGGAAGGCATAAATATTTGAAACGTAGTCTCTTGGCTGGCCTGAAAGCTAAAACCCCTCTTGATCTTATTCCCTCTAAAACGGGCCTTGATTTGGTTATCGTTTGGCTGAAATATATCAGTCGTACGCGTTGTGCTTCGAGCCAAGAAAAGGTCTGAATGTCGATCATTGTTGAAGTCTGCCACGATGACATCGTTGACATCCCCAACTCTTTCCGGCAGAACTGTATCGGTTAAATCTTTCCAACCATTCGAGGAGACAAGGTTAGGATTATAGATTCTCAAGGGATAGAGTCTCCCATGAACAATTAAATCCATTTGGTTATTACCGGAGAGGCGGGCCAACTGAGCAAAAAGAGCTGTTTTGGGGAATTCCATGATCGGCTGAAGATCACCGTCATTTTGCAGAAACAGGATAGAGGGAGCCTGACCATCCGGGCGTTCCCCATTCGTAAGCAGCAGGTCGAGCTGTCCATCGCCATTCCAATCCAGCCAAAGGGGCGTGCGGCCACGCCCTAATACGTCGGTTACCCCTAACTCGGCTGATCGATCCACTAATTTGCCCTTATCATTGATATAGAGCTGGCTGGGACCCTGCCCTACACCACGTTGCGCTCCCGCCTGTTGGATAAGATCCTGATCGCCGTCATTATCAAAGTCAGCCCAGGCGGCCCCGTGGGTATCGCCTCCTTGGGTTATTGACAGGACATCAGAGATTATGTTGGTGAATGTGCCATCAGTTTGGTTCAAGTAGAGACCGAAATCATGGAAATGATTACTGGTCCAGACATCGGGCCACCCGTCACCGTTAAAATCGCCCCAGGAAGCGCCGTGGCTTGCTCCCATATATGATAAACCGGCCATATCGGTTACATCCTGAAATTGAATAGGGTTGGCCAAAGGGGCTGTAGGGGTTGTGGTATCTGGTTGTGTCGGTGAGGTTAACTCAGCCGTAGGCATGGGTGTGGATGATAAAGCAGTATGTGGAAGAGGGGATCCCATGCACCCAACAAATATAAATAGTGAAGCGATAACAAAGTAACTAGATGCATTCAACAATTTCATAGCGTTATTCAAAATGCTCCTGACCGCTGAACCCCTACTTTTGGCTTACAAATGTCAATAACTCTTCATACGCCTGTTGATAGCCAAACGCGTCTACATCAGCCCGAAAGCGATTATAAACCAAATGGACTAACTCTTCGGTGTAATAGGTCCGATAATCCTTATAAACACCGCGCTTGGTTGAAGATTTCATTTTATGAGGGAGTTGGGGATCAAACTCAAAACGTTTGGCGATGGGCAGCCAATCTTCGGCCAGATTTTCAAACCGGCCAAGAAAATCGACCTGTAATTCACCCTGATGATATAGCTTGGCAAACTGACTCTGGAAATGCCCATTAATCAGGCAGTCAGGGCATTTCACCACTTCAGCCACAAATTCGCTGAAACTAATATCTGTGGGTATCGTCCCAAAATGCTCTCGTTGTTGCCAGGGTTTGTTTATAATTTTGTTCCGATAACCGGAAACCAATCGGGCAAAAGGGTTCCGTACAAAGGAGAACTTAAAAAAATCCTGATGCTCAGCTTCAAGATGCCCCAGGTATATGTGAGGCCACGCATTGTGGACATTTTTATGGATACCATAAGGTTGCATCATAACTGTTTTTATGGAAGTGCAAGCGGCTTTTGCGGTACTGATGTAGGCTAAGCACCTGTCCTCAAAAATATAATAACGTCGTGGGTTATTAGTACCATAATGGGTCAGATTTTTCCTGGTGTGAGACGATAGTTCGGACAGAGATCGGTCGATGTTATGTGCTATTTCAGAGGTTAGCTGATCTTGAGCAAGCTTTGAATAATCTGCTAGCCAATGGGGATTTAATCGGATCTCTCCGGCGGGTGGTTGTCGCTTGTTGGCCACATAGTTCAACCCTCTGAAAATATAAAACACCTCATCAGGCATCAATGAATCGTAGCGAGATAGATCTATTGTGCGTAGTTGCGGTTTGAAGATGGCGAAATTCCGCTCTTTTTTTCTAAAGCCGCCCACTTGGTCGAATAACCGGCGAGACCAACAACTGCCCTTATGAAACAAATTATGATAAGGGCCGCTCACCCGTTCATTTTCCCAGATAAAAATGACAGACGGCATGAAATGTAAATGATCCTCTGCCTTTGAAATTTTTTTGACCGATACCGTTATACGGTGAGGCAGGCTGATATCGGCAGCATTCCAGACGAAAATCAGATCGTGAGCACAGACGGTGACTGCCGCGCTCCACTTTTCACGCTCGAACCGAATCTGTTGGGACAAGTTAACAATTTTGACTTCAGGATGGTCAAAAGCCAATGTTTGGGTTGGATCATCATTCAGGATAATGAGTTCTTTTGATCCACCATAATCTTGGTGGAGAAATGAATATATCGTTTCCTCCAGGTGTTCCGAACAGCCGGTATTCAAGCAGATACAACTGACCGGGGGTGAATTGCTCAAGATTTCAAGTTGTTTAGGTTCGCGTTTGTTTTGTTTCTGCCGAAAAATTTGATGCCAACCCAAACGAAGGCGGGCCAACCCATACTCCATAAAAAAAGGCGTGGGGTGTTGTTCACGCAACCGGCTCATTTCCTTGCGCCTGTACCATTCCCGGCATGGAGAAAATCGCGAACCAGGCTTGTATAATCGGTTTGCCACCGGGGGGTTAACTCAATATGCCCCCGTTCGATCTGCCCCCGTTCTGCCTGGCTCTGTACAAAAGCGGCCACTCGGTCATATTCATTGCCCGCTTCATCCCTGGCAAAGTCACTCAAATGGTATGAGTTGTGGCCACCCTGACGGTAAATGTAGTAAATATCTTGGGGTGCGATGTCGTTGATGACCCTATTCTGAGGATCCTTCTCAAATTGTGTCTCAAGCTCTTCATCGTAGCCATAATTGATATGCGCATACCCCCGCACGCTGGTAAATAGGGGACGCGTCCAACTGCTGCCTCCGTGAAA
>JAGRCC010000497.1 GCA_020433785.1 Anaerolineae bacterium | reverse complement strand
GCACCAACACCCAGACGTAAGCCGTTACCAGATGCCACATCCCCGGCGTCCAGGCCCGGCGATCTCCCCAGAGTGGCTTAACCACGTTGAGCAAGAGCCAAATGGTGGCACCCAGATGCAAAATCAAACCGGGTACAGCAAACCAAAGGGAGTGAAGCCACGGATACAGAACCAATCCCAAAGCGCCCAGAGTCATCATCCAGAAGATGGGTGCGATTGAGCGCGGCCAGGCCAGGGACCGGTTGGCAAAGTCGGGATACAGGTCTACTAACAGTCCGGCAAAGACCAGCGCCATAAAGCCAAAGCTGTTGGCGTGAATGTGAACTTCAATGGGTACGGCGATGTGCAATGCCTTACCCCAACCCAACCACAGGCCGGTGCCAACGATAATGCCCACCAGCAAGTAGCCCAACCCGGCCAGATAGAAGTTGCGCCCCGCTGGTGTCTCAATTGAAGATGTTTCAGTGGATAATCCGGTTAACTGGAGCCATAACAGGCTGGCTGCGGTAAAGACCAGTGTCCCTCCGGTAATAATCAAAGCTGCGTTAATCAGGGGGATGCCAATCAGTAAGATAAGCAAGCCGGCATTCAAACTGAACCAGATGTCCCAACGGGTGCGCGGTCGAGGCTGTCCCGTTCGCGCTGCTACCAGGCCGGGGAGCAACCCAAAGACTACCTCCGTCAGGGCACCCAAGGTGATCAGATGCACCCGAAGCCAACGCAGCCCGTTAAACCAGGGTAGCAAGTTCAAACTCGTAAGCGAGGCGTCTAGTGCTGTCAATACGGCCAGGGATATGTATAAGATTGCCATCAAAAAATATGGATTCGCCATCGTTTGCTCCTTTTATCAGAATAAATATCACTCAGGTTTCTATGGGCAGTATACTGCCTGGGCGATACCTGGTCTTTGACTTTTGTCGGATTTGGCTAGCACAGTTGGGCGTCATTTACTCTACAGTGAGACAAAGCCATACCAACTGTCTAAGTATTTCGCGTCTGACTCGCACAAATTACATGAGTATGTTAAATAATTGAGATTTACAACTAAAGAGTTAGCTACACTGCGAAATACTAATTTACATCGTCCGGTTTGCTTGTCGTTGGTAACCAATCACCAGCATCGGGACCGCGACCACCGCAGCCACTACGTGCAAAAAAGCAGCGACGCTGCTGGCTAGTACTGTTTTGTATTCGACCGGCAGGATATAATCCGGGATGAAGCTGATAATCAGTATCACGACAGAAATTGTGATGAATTTCTTAACCGGTTGGGTCTGTTTTGCCACTAACCAGGCTAACAGGGCTGTGGCTCCTATTACTGGAACCAGAGTAAAAATGGCCGAACGGATATAACTGTCCAGCGGCGCAAAAAGAGCAATCTCCGGCCAGATAGCAATCGCCAGAGCTTGTACAATGAGGACAGCAATAATGCTAACAATGGCTGTATTTATTCCCAACTTTACCCAATCCCCATTTTTTATGGTTACTTCAGTTTGTGGGTTGACTACAACTTGATTAGACATAAGACATTCTCCTTTACTTTTAAGTTTAGAATTCAGTTGGTTGGTAATATTTTTCTCTATAGCTCATGTTCCAGATGTCGTTAAGCGTAAGCCAAACTTTCCCGCACACTGGTCTGGGCGGCCTTCTGGGCCGGAAACCAACTGGCAATCACAGCCAGAAGGGTTACAATGATCAGCCAGTACAGAAACCCGCTGGGGGAAACCTGAAAAATCAACTCGATGTTCATCACCTGGGCCAGGGTGTTGATGACCATGCGCCCCACCGGAATACTTAAGGGAATGGCCAGTAGCCAGCTGAGCCAGGCCAAAATCAAGCCTTCACCCATGAATTGCCCGGCCACCGCCCAGGCTGAAGCGCCGATGGCCCGCATAATGCCAATTTCCCGTGTCCGATCCAGCACGTTGATGGTCAGCGTGCCGCTAAGAGCCACAGCACCTACAATGGCCGTCATCGAGGCCATGCCGGTCAGGATGATGAACAGCAGGGCCATCTTTCGGGAGCGTTCGGCCACCAGCCGGTGGGCGGTATCCTGGTTGCTGGCCAAAACTTCATAACCTTGTGTCTCATACCGGGTCCGTAGTTGGTCGGCCACTGCCGCTTCGGTGCCGGCATCGGTGGCCCAGGTTTGCACCTTAATGGATGTGCCCCGGCCTACTTGCCCTATTTCCTTGAGCAGCGCGTTTCGAGGCACAATGCCCGACTCTTGGTCGACCGGCTCGAACACTAAACCCACCACTTGCCAATGTGACTCCCGTCGGGTGGGAATATCAATCGTGATCCAATCGCCCACGTCTACCCCCATTTCTGTGGCCATTTCATTGCTTAAAACAACTGCATACTCATCTCCAGGTTGCAACCAGCGCCCGGCCCGTATGGCCGGAATGTAGGTGGTGGTAGGAACGGGAACCCCTCGTAGATTCAGGCTATCATCCTCGTTTGAGGCCGGTGCTTCCTTAAGTCGCGTAGTGCCTTTGGCTGTGCCCCACACTTCTACCGCTTCTACTTCTGGTTGGCTGGTGGCAATTCTCTCGATAACGCTGATACGAGCCTCGTCCTTTAATTCAAGCATCACGTTGGCTCGATAAATTGACAGGAGCGCGTCATCAAAGGTATAGGTGAGGGTGGTTCGGGTATTCATGACCATCATAAAAACTGCCCCAGCTCCGACCAGGCTGAACTGGGTGAACAACACTCGCTTTTTATTGGAAAAGGTGTTGCTGATGGTCAACGTGACCAGCCGGGGAATAAATTGAAGTTTGATCAGCAAACGGTCCAATAGGCCGGAGGCTCGCCCCACCCCATAGGTGCTGATGGCCTCTCGTACGGTAACCCTCGCCCCACCCACAATTGGCACCAACGAGACCAGCAGCGGCGAGAGCAAGGCAATGGCGATTTGAGCAACTACGGCCGTTTGGGAGATAGCAAAGGGGCCGGGGATCATGCCTACCCGCTTGACCATGATCGTCCGCAGCCCATGGGCGGCCAGTGCGCCCAGCGGCACGGCAATCAGCAGGGCCAAAACAGCATAGACCAGTACCAGGATAAAATAGATCCATAATATCTGGTGAATTCTGGCCCCAATCGCCTTCATCATTCCTATCTGGCTGACCTGATAGGCGATGATGGCATTAATGGTGTTGTAAACCAGGAACAGGCCCAAAATCAGCATCGCTACAGCCATAGTGCTTAAGATAAAAAAGATACTGTCAAGGGCATCCTGGTTAGTAAACTGGTCGGGCCGGGTGGTACGGGTCTTGAAACCGCCTGGTGCGGACATGGCGGGCTTGACCTCAATATCTTGTTTCTCCAGGTCGTGCTGCATCAAATCAGCAGCAGCCTGTATCCTGGCCTCGCTATAGTTAGGGATAGCGGCCAATATCAGGCTGCGGTTTGGCTCTCCGATCAGTTGGGTAAAACGCTCCCCGGTGGTAAAAAACATCGGCTCAGATGACATAAAAGGCGAAGGATGAGCGGCATTGTACAGCACCCCGTTTGATTCTACCTGATGAACTTTGTCATCAATCTTCAGATAGAAGCTGTCGCCCGCGTCTAAACCATAGCCGCGCTGTACACCCATCAGCTTGCGTTGAGGCCAGACTCCATAATCCAGTGT
>JAGRCC010000496.1:8622-9600 GCA_020433785.1 Anaerolineae bacterium | reverse complement strand
AGGAGGATCACGTAACCAGGCCGCAATGCGAGCCAAATTGAGAGCGGCGGCGGTGGCAAAATGTTGTAGACGGGTTTTGAGCAAGCCAATATAACGGGACTGGCGCAGGTCGCAGCGCCGCACTGCTTGAGAAATGGTGCCTTCAACCCCAGCCCGCTGTTGGTAAAGGGCCTTAAAGGCTAGCGTAGCCTGGCGTTGACGAGCCGATTGTAAAGCCAGGAACTGGGCTTGGGGCCGGAAGGTCAGCGAGCGGCGGGGGTTGGATTTAGATTTGGTACAACGCGAGCGAGCGGGACAAGATTGGCAGTCGCTGCGCTTGAAAGTAGCGGTAATGACCGGCGTGCCGTGGTCAGATAGATGGGGCACCCAAGTCTGAGAGTGATGGCCTTGGGGACAGGTCACGACCTCTTGCGGCCAATCAATGGCAAAACAGGTAAGGTCATAAGCCTGTTCATCCCGGGCTTGCCAACTGGAGTTGGCGGGAACCGGACCAACAAGGTCCACCTTATATTCTTGCCGGCTGCGGACAAGTAGGTCGGCATCGACATAAGCGCTATCAACCAGATGTTCTTGTGGCAGGAGGGCTTTGTCGGCCAAGGCTTGATGAATGACCTCGGTCATCTGGCCATCAGCGGTGGTGGCGGCTGTCGTTTCACAATGGGTTATCAGCCGGGGCTGGTCGGGGTCACAGCTTTCCGTCAGATGAACGGCATAGCCCGTCCAGCGGGTGTCACGCTTGGTGCGGGTGCGGGCTTGGGGGTCGTAGGGGGATTGGATCAACAGGTGGTGGGGTGGCCAGCCGTGTTCTTCTTTGGTTCGCAGGACGACTTGGTCGCCCACGGTATAAAACTGTTGCACCCACAACTGCCTGAGGGTCTGCACGCTGGGGATTTCTCGTAACCAGGCTGGCGCTGGGGCCGCGTAGATGGCGGTCAGCAACTGATAACCGTGACGACCTATCTGCTCTTGTAACTGTTG
>JAGRCC010000496.1:0-8474 GCA_020433785.1 Anaerolineae bacterium | reverse complement strand
CGGTTGAGCTCCCGGATGGCGGCCAAAACGTGGGTCGAATCGGTTCGTTGGCGACGACTGCCCTTAAACCAGCCTTGTTCTTTTAATAACTCAACCAGGCTGTCGAACAGGTGCTGTTCCTGTCCGCCTGTGAGCAAGCGGCTTCTAAAGTCACTCAACAGCGAATGGGGCAAGGCTGGCGCATCGATTTCTAGCCCCAGTACATATTTCCAGTCGATGCGGCTGCCCACCGCTTCCGCGGCTTGCCGGTCGGTTAGTCCTTCGCCAAACTGCATTACGAGCACCAATGACAACAATCCGGGCGACTCAGCCGGTTGCCCGCGCCGCTCGAACAACTCGGCAAAGGTTTCATCTTCATACAGCACCCCGATTTTGTCTCGTAATACCAGATAATCGTTGCCTTGGGGTAAGCTCTTGAGAGCTATTCGTTTCGTTTCGGCTGGTATATCCCAGTTTTTGCGCGGACAAAGCATATTGGCACCTCTTTCTTTCTATTTTGCCATGTTTTGCTGCTTGGCCTAATTTCTGTTCTTACTTATCTTGCCATAACATTCCCGAACAGAGTCAAAGCATGCGGGAATGACGCTCAACACCTCGCAAAACTTACTTAACGCTGTAGTTACTAAAGATAACGTTGAATTTAGGCCAAAATATAAAAAGCTGATAGCTGACAGCTAAAACCTGAACGCTTAAACTATTTTTAGAGGAATTGAATAAATGATTATAATACCTGTCATCATTTGAAAAAGGCATGCCGTGATGACCCAAAAACATACAGCGGCCATCGATACCAGTCTCTACCCAAACTGCTGGATCGCCGTTATCAAAGACCGGGTAATTGGGGTGGGGTTAACCCCCGACCAGGCTTTCCGAGCCGCCAAAAGCACTCGCCCCAAAGACAAACCAGCGCTGCTGTTTGTTGACAGCGCGGGGCAGGTCACGCTGCCGCCGGCTAATGTCGCCGACTGGCTGAACCGTCACCCGCTGCTGCGCGAAACAATGACCCTCCTGCAAAAGCAGCAAGTTGAAGCTTATTTGGTCGGCGGGGCCGTTAGAGATTTACTGCTGGGCCGAAATGAGGTCATCGATTTTGATTTCGTAGTACCCGAAAACGGCCTGAGCGTGGCGCGTCGAGTAGCCAACGGCTTGAAAGCCGCCTTCTATCCACTGGACGCCCAACGCGGCACCGGGCGAGTGGTGTGTGATACGCCGGACGGCAAAATCTACCTCGATTTCGCCTCGTTTCGCGGGCCGGACCTGGCCGCCGACCTGGTCGATCGTGATTTCACCATCAACGCCATTGCCCTGAGTCTGACCGACTCGCCGCAGTTGATCGATCCGCTGCGAGGCCAGGCTGATTTGCAGCAGCAGTCCATCCGGGCCGCTTCACCGGCGGCGTTTAGCCACGATCCGGTGCGCGTGCTGCGGGCCGTCCGCCAGGCCGCTGAATTCAATTTTATGGTGACGCCTGACACCGAAACCTATTTGCGCCAGGCCGTCCCGCAGCTCAACAACGTGTCGCCGGAGCGGCGGCGCGATGAGTTGGTGAAGCTGCTCAATACGCCCGCGCCCGGTCACGCCGTGCGGATGCTGCATGATTACGGCGTATTATCGCCGCTGCTGCCGGAGGTTGAAGCGATGGTGGGGGTGACGCAGTCCGCACCGCATTACCAAACCGTTTTTGACCACACCCTGGCCGCGCTCGACGTGTGGCCGGTTGACGTTGCGGATCTGGGTATGCCCGACTCTCTAGCGGACAACGTGCGGCGCTACCTGAATACCGAGGTGGCCGGCCACCTGTCGATCGCGGCCTTGATGCCGCTGGCGCTGCTCCTGCACGACACGGGCAAACCACTGACTCGCACCGAAGAAACAGCGGCCGGGGAGACCAAAATTCGTTTTCTGGGCCACGCCCGCGAGAGCGCCCAACTGGCCCGGCAAGTGATGAATCGCTTCCGGTTTAGCAGCCAGGCCACCGATTTTGTGACCAGCATGGTGTTGTATCATATGCGGCCCTTGATGCTGGCTACCGGCGACAAAGTGAGCCGGCGGTCAATCTACCGTTTCTTTCGCGACAGCAGCAGTCCCACCTGCCCGGCCGGCGTAGCAATTGCCCTACACGCCTTAATCGATCACCAGGCGACCTACCCATCGGGCCAGGGTCATACCGAAGGCGATCAGCTTCACCAGGTGGTTGTCCAGCTTCTAACGGCCTACTTTGAAGCCCAAGATCAGGTCGTCGATCCGCCGCCGCTGCTGAACGGTCGCGATCTCATTGATATTTTCGGATTGAAGGAAGGCCGGCTCATTGGCCTGCTGCTGGGCAATCTAAAAGAGGCTCAAGCCGCGGGAGAGGTCGCGGATCGAGCAGCGGCGGTCGAATTTATCAAGGCTGACCCGAATTTTGCTCATCAGCAAAGAAAAGATTTATAATGCAGGGCATTAACAATTAAGCGTTTAGTTTTAGGAAGGAAGAGGAGTAAGTACTTAACTTGCTCTTCCCAAATGCGAGGAAGCCATAACAATGGCCAGATTAATTATTTACGAAGAAATTGAAACATCTGAGACAATACTGGAAACTTTTGAGCTATCCAGCACACGAATATTGATCGGGTCTGATCCGGATAACAACCTCGTTCTGCAATCGCCTGACATCGACTCCAGTCATGCCAGTCTTGAACTGCGCAACAATCTGTGGGTGCTGCAAGATTTGGGCGGCCCGGGTGGCACGGGCGTCAACGGCAGAGTCATCAAAGGACCGTATTACCTGACCCACAACGATTTAATTGAACTTGGCCCGATTAAATTGAGTTTTCAAGAAAAAGCGTTGGTGGAAGAGACGCCCTTGGAGGAAGCTACACCCACAACGCCCCCCCTTCCCCCCAAAGTCGAGGCTAGCCCGGTCAAAGGGCGCATCTGGTTCGCCTTTATTGCCGGCGGTACACTGGGCGTCATTTTTATTATTATGTTCCTGTTGATTGTGGCCGATCTACTCAATGTGATCGAAATATCGGATCTGCTGCCGCTGCTGATGATTCTGAGTTAAGCCCCGCCGGCGGTTATTCTTCGGCGAAAGCCCGCAGCACATTGGTGTGAGGAAAACGCGCTCGAACCCCTACTACAAAATCCTCCAGCGAGGGGCGCACATCAAAGTAGTAAAGATGCGTTTCGTGAGCCGAATCAGACGCCCCAAAGCCTTCGATTAAAGCGACCGCGCCAGGCACATCAATCATCAGATCGACCCAATCGTACTCGCGCCGCTCGGTATCGGGCGAAAGCCAGATCTCCTTTAAATTAGCCTGCCGGCGTAGGTAATCGATGTGCCAGTGTGGTTTTTGAGTCGGCTGGAGATGGTGTTTAATTCGGCCGAGTAATCCCCCCGCCCCAAAAGCGCTGCCCACATAGGTGTACCAACCCGCCGGAAAATCGAACGTGCCTAGCTTACCTACTTCGATGGTTTGGTTGTCCGGCAGAAACAACAGTAATACGTAAGTGCCGGTTAATTTCTCATCAAAATTCACGGTCAAACCCTACAATTCTTTTAACTGAATAATTTCACGAGATTTTACAACATCACCGCTGAGTATCCAAACTATTGAAGAAGGACGTTTGATAAATCAGTTGTCTGAACCTCAATTTATATGGTATACTCTGCCCCTTCCATAAGCTGAAGCAAGTGATCGTTCCATAAGTGGAGACAACTGTAGTGACACAGCGCCCTTTCGGCCAAACATTTACATTCAAGTTATCAGGCTCACGCTCGTGGTTGAGTCTGGGATCGGGTTGGGCGGCTGTGGCCGGGGCGCTGGCGGCCGGTATCCCCGGCTGGACCTGGGCTAACTTGCTGTTGGTGGTCGGCTTGTGGCTGCTGGTCGATCCTATTTTGGGAACACTATGGCATCTGGCAGTGCAGCAGCGCCTCTGGCGGCGGGTTACGCGGGCCGCCCTGCCCCAGCCCCAACCGGCCGGTCGCGGCTTTTTTCTACCCTACGCTCAACCCGACTCAACCGCCGGCCAACTCGTCATCTTAGTCCGTCGCTATCAGGTTTGGTGGCAAGCGTATTACTGGCCCGAATTCGGCGGGCAGGTAGTGACTTTTGGCGTGGGGCTGCTGCTGGCGCTAACAATCGGACTAGCTTTGAATCCATCTGTTTTTTGGCTGGTGGTGGTGGCGACGAGCTTAATTCTTATAGCCGGCCAAAGCTCCACCCGGTTATCCACCCGAGGCGGCGGGCGATTGCCATCGATTGTGCAGTTGCTTTTGCCGTGGCTAATGGGCGCGGCTTTGTGGTCGTCGTTGTCGCTGTTTCCGGTAGTGTTGGCGCTCTGTTTTTCGATTAGCTATCTGGGCGGCTTAAGGATACTGGGAGCGCATCACCGGGCGGAGTGGCTCTTTTTCGGGGGGCAGATAGCCGCCTTATCGCTGCTGCTCGGGTTGCGGCTGCTGCCGGGGGTGGCGGTGATGACGTTGAGTCTGACGTCGATCTGGCTGATCAAGAGCCGTTTCGACCTCCCGGCGGTGTGGCTGGCTAAGGCTCAACCTTACCTGGTCGTAAGTATGCTTACGGCAGGTGTAGCGGTGGGGAGTTTGTAGAGTTAGTCGAGTTTATAGCGTTTGTGGAGTTAATGGCGTTAGGAAAGTTAGGGGAGTGGAGGAGTTTAGTTAATATGAAGGGACGAAAATAAGCCTCGATGATCTGGCTACTGATTATTGTGAGCACGTTATGTGTCGGTTTGATTCTTTACTGGCAATTTATTTTGGCTGAGGGAGCCTATCTTGGCTCGGCTCTGGTGGCATTGCTGTATGATTGGACAGCCGAGCGATACAACAGCATCAAGGAGTTCAACGAGGCGGAAGAGGATTTTACGCTGGGGGAACCCCTGGCCAACCGCCTCTACGCGCAGCCGGAAGCCATGGTGCTCGATGTGGCTACCGGCACGGGCCGGCTAGCTTTTACTCTGCTGCGCCAACCGGCGTATCGTGGCCAGATTATCGGCCTGGATCGCGCCTCTAAAATGCTGGCCGTGGCTCGACGCGACCTTGAGGCCCAGCATCCCGGCCGGGTGATGCTGGTGCAGGCCGATGCGATGGCGCTGCCCTTTGCCGACAACAGTCTACCGGCCGTCACCAATCTGGAAGCAATGGAGTTTTACCCCGATCCGAAACGCGGTTTGGCCGAGATGATCCGGGTGTTGCAGCCTGTTTCGGTCCACAACCCCGACGGCGGCTGGCTGCTGACCACCAACCGAATCGGCTGGGAAGCCAAATTAATGCCCGGCAAAACCTGGTCTCGATCTCAGGTAGCCGACATTTTGGATCAACATCCGCTGCGCTATGTTGACATTCAGATTTGGGAGACGATTTACGACCTGATTTGGGCCCAGAAGATTGAGGAAGATATGTAGGACGTGGGACGTGGAACGTGAAAATCAACGTCCCACGGTCTACGTCCTACGTTCTAATTGCAGGCTTTGTGAAATACCACTCTTACGATGACGCCATCGCAAAAATGCCCCCAACTGTGGCGAGTGCCCCGAACACCAACAAATCGGCAATGATTAGGCCAATTGAGGCAAATTTGAATTTGTCTCGGCTGCTGTCAGCGCGGCGCGAGCGGCCCAAAGCGAAACCGATGCCGGCTAAGGACAGTAAGGCCGGCACTAAATGGCCGCCGCTGATCGAGCCGATGCTCTTTCCGGTAATCCCGCCGCCCTGGGTGAGAAACATGACATACAGAAAAATCCCCAGCAGCACCTGAATCGACACAGCAATGTTGGTGAATGAAACCAATCTCCGGTCGAGGTTGGACCAATTTTGATTGGCGGCCCAGCCGATTATGACCTTGATCGTGGTTACGATCAGTAAAAGAAGCACTACCCACCGCCAACCGGAGTGGGCTTGAAATAAAAAGAAGTAAAAAGTTCCCATAGGTTCGTGATCTACTTTCCGTGATGACTATGCTTAGTATATCCAAGTTAGGATAGGTTAGGAGCCACAATATTTACTTTGATCGACAAAGCGAGCTTTGTTGCTCCAGATTTTGAATTTGGATGACTGAGTATCTTTGTGATTTTCGGCACAAGAAGCCGTATTTTAGCACGCACAGCCGGCCCGGACAAACTTACCGTCGGGTCCGGCGATCCTCCCAAATTTGCGGCAGGCTAAGCAGTTTACCCCAAAAACCGTTAGCCGCCATGGCCATATCGAGGCCGAAGAATACGGGCAGCCACACAATGCGCCACCACAGCGCCAGCGGTGCGCGGACCAGGCTTAACGCCGCCATCACCTGGATCAGCGGCGTCAAAAGCGTCACCACGACCGACCAGCGCGCTATTAGACTGCCCAGCAGGGCCAATCCTCCGGCGGCTAACAAAGCCAGGCGATCCAAATAGCCTACAGAAAAAAGCAGCAGTTCCAACCGCAGCAGGCGCGGTAATTTATCACGGGCCAGCAGCGTTCGGGTTTGGTCTTGGGCAACATCGGCGAACCCTCTGGCCCAGCGGGTGTGCTGTTTCCAGTAGCCGCCGAGGCTCTCCGGCACGTGGTGATAACTGATGGCCTCCGGTTCAAAGCGGGTTCGCCAGCCGGCGCCGGTCAGCTTCAGGGTCAGATCGCTGTCTTCCAACAGCGCGCCCGGCTTAAAATTGCCGACTTCAGCCAGCATCGAGCGGCGATAGGCACAATTCGAACCTAACAGAGCCGGGGCTAACTGCAATCGATCTTTGGCCCGCATGGTGATCATTTGGTGGACCAAACCTTCAAACGTGGTATAGCTGGCCGCCGGACTAGCCAACGCGTTGACTACGGCCCGCCGGCCGCTGACTGCCGCCACGTGCGGATCGGCGAAATGGACGATCAGATGTTTCAGCGCCGTTGGTAACGGGCGCTCATCAGCATCATAGACGGCGATAATTTCGCCCTGCGGAAAGCGGCTCAGCGCTAAATTAAGCGCATTGGCTTTGCCTCGATTCTGCGGGAGAGACAGCATACGCCAATTTTGACGCGTCTCCAGCCAGGAGTGAAGAATCGTCTCGCTGGCATCGGTTGAACCGTCGTTGATAAAAACCAGGGTTAATTTGGCGGCAGGATAATCAAACTGGTCGAGCGCCGGCAGCAGATCGGGCAGGGTATCCGCTTCGTTTCTAACCGGTACCAACAGCAGCACTGATAGTAAATCCTCAACCTTACCGGCCGGCTGGATACCAGGTTGGCGGGGCGTTAAGGCAGACAGGATAAAAAGCCAGCGTCTCAGGGTAAAAACGAGTAGAACGCCGGAGAGGGGCCAGGCCATTAACTTGATTAGAGCATTAAGTAATCGGGATCGAGCGTCAAAACTAGCTCCCAACGAAGATTTGACTTGCTTCTGATGAAAGGTCTGGGGTTTGAGCTTAAAACGCATTCAACGCCATAAACTTTACTCAATAATAATCGTATCGTTCAAATCCGGCAGGGCGGCCAGAAGCGCCTCGTATCGTGCTTTTTGACCGGCCGAGTCGGCCAGCGCAATAGCCTGATGGTAAAAAACGCGGCTGGTCTCGACATCGCCGGCCTGTTTGAATTGGTCGGCCAGATGAGCGTACGTCAGCGATTTCTGGGGCAAATTGAACTGTTTCACTTCAGCCAACAAATCTCGAGCCGATTTCCCCTGTTGTTGCAGGTAGACGACAATACGGCGATCGATGACAATTCTGACCGCTTGGGGTGCTAGCCACTCGCGTAGTTTCTCGTCTCGTGTATAGGAGTAACTGCTCAGCACAAACCAACGCCGTGCATGCTGCTGCATGGCCGCTCGAATAGGATCGGTGCGGCTAAACGTTTCAAACGGGACTGAGGCCGATGGAAAGTACCAGTTAATGGGCGGCTCAGCTTTGACAGCGATGACCACATCATCAGGCACGGCGTAATTGTTCAACAGCTGGCCTACCGCTCGCCAATCTTCTCTAGACTCAGCGGCATAGTAAGATTGAAGATCACCTAACTGGACGGTTAAAGCTGGAATAAGCAGTAAAGCCAGACCTACCGCTACAGCAATCTGTCTATACGAAGTCCAAGCAAGGAGTTTAACCACCCAACCGACCAGCCGATCGAGGCCGAAGGCGACGATCATCAGATAGGCCGGCAAAGTATATAGGATATAGCGATTTGCAAAAAATGTGCCGCGATAAAGGAGAAAGGTGTAAATAAGAAGGACAGGCAGCAATAGCCAGCCGCACAAGAGCAGAATAGCCTGGCGATGCGGCTGCCCGCGATAAGCCAGTGACAGCAGCCCCACCAGAAACAACGCATTATAAAATAATAGGCCGGACGGACGGGTGGCCGTTAAGGGGGTTAGTACATTTTCGACAAAAAAGCGGCTGTCCAGGGGCGGGCCGGAGCCGCGATTGGGTTTTTCAGCGGCCGGTAAGACCAAGGTTTCGGGCTGGATCGCCACGCTGCTGAATCGATAACTGAGCCGGTAGAGGACCAAAATTCG
>JAGRCC010000495.1 GCA_020433785.1 Anaerolineae bacterium | reverse complement strand
ATAGCCTTCGCCCATCGAGTTTATATGCTCGACATCGAGAACAGGTAGCAATTCCATGTAGCGCCAGAGGGAGTATTCCCGGCCGGGTATGCCGTTTTGCCAAATTTTAGCTACCGTTTCGTAATCGTACTGGGCATCCAGCCAAACCCCATGACACATAGGACATTTATCCAAACCTGGATAGAACGTCATTTCATGGTGACACTCTAAACATAGAACTTTAACGATATGCGATTTTATCACTTTGGTATGAACCTACACTATTTTAATTTTCATCCGGATCGATATCCGGACCATTATTTGAATCAGTAAATTGATCAGCTAAGGGAATAGTAAAATAAAATTCTGAGCCAACCCCTTCTTGGCTATTAACCATTAACTCACCGCCATGCATGTGTGTTAAGTTCAGGGAAATGGCCAAACCTAACCCTGTTCCCCCATATTTACGAGTGGTAGTGCCATCGGCTTGACGAAAACGGTCAAAAATAGCTCTCTGTTTATCTAGGGGGATGCCGATGCCAGTATCTATAATGGCTATGCGCAGCCTATTCGAGTTTTCTTGGTCGATATTGGCTTTAATGGTAATCGATCCCGAATGAGTAAATTTAGCGGCATTACTAATCAAATTTAGCAGAATCTGATTAAGTCGTAATTTATCAGCGTAGACGAAGGGCAGGCTGTCGGGCTTATCGACTAAAATTTTAACCGGTTTGTCCTTTACCAATGAATTCGATGCCGCCAATACGTCGTTAATCGACTCGGAAATATCCAAAGGTTCACGAACCAACTCCATTTTGCCGGCTTCAATTTTGGAAAGGTCGAGGATATCGTTGATTAAGGCTAGCAAATGTTGGCCACTATTATGGATTAAGCGAATATCGTGAGTAGCCATTTCAGGCAGGTCTCCATCAATGCCCTGCAACAGCACATCAGCAAACCCAATAATGGAGTTTAGCGGGGTGCGTAACTCATGGCTCATACTGGTCAAAAACTCCGATTTCAGCCGGTCGATCTCTTTAAGCTGCTCGATGGTCTTTTCTTGTTCCCTGGCCAATCTAGCATTTTCCAAAGCTCTAGAAACCTGATCGGCCACAGCCTCAACTGCCAATAGTTCTTCTTCGGCCCACTCGGGAGTCTCTTCCCGCTTAATTCCTAACACGCCAATGACCTCGTTTCTTAATATCAGCGGCACAGCCACTTCGCTTTCGGAGGGATGACCGTTACCTGACCGTGATTGTTTGACCACCGTTTTTTTGGAGACCGCTTCCTTCATAGGAGTTACCCAAACATCTGAAGTTGAAGTAAGCGCCGTGCTGAAACCACGGTTGTACCGATAACCCACTGTTGAAATTTCATCTGTAACCTGGTTCCAACCTTCGCGAGTGAGGCGGTGGTTAAGTCGTTCGACCTCCTGCAAGGCTGTTTGGAACTGGTTCAGTAAGCGAGCATTATCGACCGCGATGGCCATTTGGTTGCCAATAGACTGCATCATGGTTATGTCTTCATCAGAAAATCGATCCAATTCTTCGCTTTGGATATCCAATACCCCCAAAACCTGGTCACCTTTAAGCAGTGGCACCGCCAACTCTGACTTGGTATTCGGCAACAGCGGGTTACGGATAAAATTCAGTACTTCATCAACATTATTACTCTTAAACGGCAGCTTGGTGCTGGCCACCGTGCCAACGATACCTTGACCAGATGCCAGATGATGTTTCTTGGCCTTAAGTTTTTGGGCTACTTCGCCAGTACCTTCAGCTATTACTAGATCACCGGTTGCTTCATTTACCAAGTAAATATGAGCATGGTAGTAATTGAATTCCGTTTGAAGTATATTAACCAGAAGCTGCAACAATTCATTAATATCCAAAATAGTGATAAGCTGACGGCTTATTTTCGCACTAACTTCGAGAACACGAGTACGCTCTCTTATCCTTTTTTCTAGGATCGTGGCTTGTTCGGCCATCAACATATCTCGCTCGCGATAGTAGCTAATTTTCTCTCTTAATTCCTGAGGTGATATCTTTAAGTCGGCTAAAATTTCATTGTATGTTTTTGATAAACTACCAGCCTCTTGCTGGGTGAAGAGTTCGACTCGTCGAAAAGCTTGATAGGCGATAGCCGCTCCAATAGAACCCGCTAAATATTTTTCGGCTTCATTGCTTAAATCAGCTAATTGGGTAATAGTAATCGTAGTTTTCGCTTTAAGCCTTGTGGCATCGAGACACTTCTCGATAATGATGCTTACTTCTGCTTGAGTGAGATATTGGCTCAATAAGGTTTTGATTATCTCCAATTTATTGGCTAAATCAATATTAGGCTTTTCGAAGGTAGAAGGGGTAAAGCGTCTAGTAATCTTTAGGGCATCGACGAATGACTCTGTTACGCGCCTCTCTTCCTGAGATGGCTCAAAATAGAGAGATCCAAGGATAAACAGACTAATATTGAATAACATAGTCCAAAAAACCGTATGTGCTACAGATTCTAATCCAACCAGGCCAAACAGATGCTCCGGTTTTAGCGCCTCAATTCCCCAAGGTCCTTCAGTTAATAGATTAGTAGATAGCCAACCACTTTTAATAAAAGAGGGTAGAAGCAGCGTATAAAACCAAATCAAAAATCCGCTAACTAGTCCTAAAATCGCTCCTAGCTGATTAGATCTCCGCCAATAGAGACCCCCTATGATACTTGGGGCAAACTGAAGTACCGCAGCGAAAGAGATAATGCCCATATTAACAAGCGTGTAGGAATCACCGATGATTTGTTCAAATGAGTAACTCGTAATCAGAATTGTTGCCACAGCTAGCCAACGCGCCTGCAAGAGATAATAGCGTAAGAATCCCAACGGCCTAACTTGTTCTATAATAGGTAGTAATAGATGATTGGTGAACATAGTCGCTAACGTCATCGCGCTAACAATAACCATACCTGTGGCCGCAGAAAAACCACCAATGAACACGAGCAAGGCCAACCAGGGTTGACCGTGAAACAGGGGTAATGTAAGAACAAAAGTGTCCGCTTCTTCAACCCCGTAGCCTTGCAGCAATCCCCCGGCCGCAATAGGAACAACAAAAATATTGATCAGAAATAAATACAATGGAAAGAGCCACACAGCGGTTCGGATGTTTTTCTCATTTGAATTCTCTATGACTGCTATGTGAAACTGACGAGGCAAAAATACAATAGCCGACATAGCCAGAACAAGATAACTCATCCAGGTTAAATAGGAAGAAACATCTTGCCCACCGAGACTGACCATATTATTAAATGAGCTTGCTGACAATTTCGACAGAAGGTCGTCAAACCCGTCATACAAAAAGAAGGTAACAAAAATACCTACTGCCAGAAAAGCAACTAACTTAACCATACTTTCTATGGCTAACGCCATCACTACCCCTTGGTGACGTTCAGTGGGGTCTAGGCGTCTAACGCCAAAGATAATCGTAAAGATGATCATTAAGACAACTACCATCAACCCGACATTGTTGTCGCTCCAAGTATTTGTCGAAGCCTCCGAGCCAACTACAAGCGTGAAGGTAGATAATATAGCTTTCAATTGAAGCGCGATATAAGGAGTTATACCAACTATAGCAATCATTGAGGCGATAGCCGCCAACAACTGAGATTTACCGTAACGAGCGGAGATAAAATCAGCGATACTTGTAATACGCTGAGTTGATTTGATTCGGACTAACTTGCGAAGCCCGAACCACCAAAGCGTGACAGCCAAGGTCGGCCCTAAGTAGATCGTAAGAAAAAGCATTCCAGAGCTAGCCGCACTTCCAACACTTCCATAAAAAGTCCAAGAGGTGCAGTAAACGGCTAACGCAAAAGAATACACCCAGGGATTTTCAGAAAAGCGCCTGCCACGAGGTGATCCGTGCTCGACCCACAAAGCAACTATAAATAAAAGGCCTACATACAAACCAATAAAAAAGAGCACAAACCACGGGTTAAACATCGGTTATTCCCCCGTTTTCTTGGTCTTGGTTCTCTTCAACAATGTAACTTCGGCTTGCAAGATATAATATTAAAATAATAACCAACCATGGAATAAAGAAAGAAAGAAGCACAATTGTCGTTCCCCCGTGAGTTATCACAATTAATAAGGGGTACATAAACAATAACAAACTAACAAATAATAAAAGCCCATGAAATTCTGGTTGTCTTAAAAGTGCTTTCAATTTGTCCATAATTATTATTTCCTTATAAGCACGTTTTAGAAGGATCCTGGTTTGGCTCCCGCATCCAAACGGATGACTACTTCCGATGCTTGCAACTTTTCACCCAATTGGGTTACGGCCGTTCGCATTACTGCCTCAATTTCGTCTGCTGACCAAACTTGTTGAGTCACATCTGCGATAATCCGCTCTCGGCTTGCTCTACGGCCTGTTTCCTCAAATAATCGAGCATTCTCAATGGCTAAGCTCATTTGCTCTGAAATCGCTTCAATTAGTGCTATTTCTTCAGTTGTCCATTGTCTATCGGGGTTATTATCTTGTAACCCAAGAATACCAATTACTTGGTTGCGTAGCTTAAGGGGGGTAACTACATGGTGAGCAACACTATAAGACGATTCCTTTTTATCTTCTTCATTGTTCTTATCATTAGCGCTATCTAATTTTAAGTTTACCGTTTGTCTTTGCTGAAGAGCCATTTCTGCTTCTCGTGTAAACTTTTCTGGCAATGGCGGCAGCGCACTAGATCGACTGATCTCAAAATTTGAGGGGGTATTTTTTGTCAGCCTTTGCCAGGCATCACCTGTATATAAACTTTGTAAATGTTCTGCTCGTTTTAATGCCGTCTGTGTTTTGGCAAAGAGACGAGCGTTCCCCACGGCCGTAGCTACCTGACTAGCCAGCGCCCTTAGAATTCTTTCACTTTCGGGAGTGATTCCCGCAATCTTTTCACTTTGTACATCAAGCACCCCAACAATTTCACTCCCTAAGTAAATAGGTACTGCCGCTTCCGAACGAGTTTCCGGAAGAAGAGGGTTTGGCAACCATTCGGAATTTTGACGCACATCATTGACGTTCAGAATCTTTCCTTCACGTGCCGCTCGAGCCACCAGACTTTTTGGGGCCCTTAGTAGAATACTGTGCCCCCGACGCTTCATTTCTGCGCCCGCTTCCCCATAACCCTCGACCATATCCAGCGTTTCTCCCCATTCATCGAGTAGGTAAATATGAACATGATAGTAATCGAAAGTTTCTCTGGTAAGATAAACAACTTCATGCATCAAATCTGATAAATCTAAAATACTGCTTAATTTCTGACTCACTTCAACCACAGTCTCAAGTTGGTAGGTTCGTTCTACAACCCGTTTCTCCAAATCACCCAACGACTCTCGCAATCGCTTTGTCATGATATTAAAAGTATGAGCCAGTAAGCCGATTTCATCACCGCTGTCAACCTGAGCTGACAAATTTAATTCACCCGTTGAAATCCGCTGTGTAACGTTTTCCAACGATTTTAGCCGGTTTACAATCGACTGATTGAGTAAATAAAAAAGCGCCAAAAATATACTAAAAGCTACCAACGGAAGGAGTATGAGTAACCATTCTGTTTGATTTATTCGCTCTTCAATATCGTATACCTTCTCAGTGACTTCCACATTCAATCCCTGATCCGCTTCATCTAATTGCTTTTCCAAAGATATCTCAGCTTCTTCAAGGGCTTCTAAGGCTTCTTCTAGTTGTTCATCAGAAACATTAGCAACAAGTAAATCAATAACGTTTTTCGAGCGGATTTGTAATTCATTTACTCCCTTTTGGATCGACTCTAAAAAACCATCTACTGATGACTGCTCGTTACTCCCTTGCTGAGTTTCATTCAGAGCCTGATAATTCTCTAAGGCTATTATCAGGTTATCACTCGCTCTATTAATTTGATCCAATGTGGCTTCGCTAGGCTCAATTGAATACTCGCGTGTTTCATTTAACAAAGTCAGGATGCTTTGGGTAAGTTGACCAATGGCTCTGGCTTCCGCTATGGACTCGTTCGTTAAACTTTCAAATTCAGGAGATATAGAGGCAATCGACCAATAACCCGTGCCAGTCACAGCCAGTAGAGTAACCCCAATCATACCAATAGCTATCAATAATTTTTGTTTAACAGTAAACCCTTCAGGAATTTTTTCACCCATCAGATCCAAATCAGACGCTTCAATTAGTTCCGGGTTACTAATCAATTTTGCATCGGCTCCGTCGGGAGTACTAGATTGAACATCATTTTTTTCTTCAACCATGAGTTAATTATTCCCACAAATTCTATTCAGAGTTAGCATTATCACTTACATCTTGAGCAGAGGTATCTTTTAAGCTCGTATCGGCAACAAGCTTCACATAAGTTCTAGGAACCTTAAGCACATCGGCTAATTCCATCAATCCGGTTTCAATAATTGTTTCAATATCGGGCGCAGCACGCATCTTGTCGGCGATCTTCCGCGTCAGTTGTTCCCGAGAAGCTCGCCTTTGCGTATCATCAAAAAGCCGAAGGTTTTCAATTGTCAACGCCAACTGTTCGGAGACAGTCTCCACTAACGCTATCTCTTCTGCCGTCCAGCGACGATTGGCATCAATATCTTGTAAACTTAAGGTTCCAATTGTTTCGCCACGGAGTGAAATAGGCGCAACGATAGCGGGGTCGGTACTATGCCCATTTTGGTTTTCGGCCAAAAGAACTTTAGCTTTCCCTTCTTGAGCCACCCAAGTTTGAATTTCGGCTAATGCCTTTTTAGAGGCTTGAGATGGCTCACTCTCAATCTGGTGATGCTCAACTTGCAACCGATTCTGGCTTTGATCGCCTAAGAATTTTTCCCACTCTCCTCGTACATAATAACGATAGGCTTCCTCAACTTCTTTCAAAAGCCGTTCACGTTCAAGCTCAGCCTCTTTACGTTCTGTGATATCCTGATTGATACCTATTATTTTTATAGTTTGTCCAAAACTATCTTTTTCGATTCTAAACTGAACGCTCAAGTACCCTAATTCTTTGTCAGCTCGAATCATCCTATGTTCCAGATAGCCAACATAATTAGGATCATCTGTTGCTAAAGCCTTTTGCACCTCTTCGCCAACTACACTCGCATCTTCAGGCAGAAAAAACTTCTGTATATAGTCGCCGACCGGCATAATATACCCATTTTCTTTTTCAGCCGTTGTTCTGAAAATACTGTAAAATGGATCATTGAAGGTAAAATTCTGGGAGGCAACATCAAATTCCCAATATCCTAATTTGGCCGTCTCCAGAGCCTCAGATAGGCGTTCCTCATTTTCACGAAGTGTTTGCTCCGCCTGGCTACGCTCTTTATAAAGCATTTGAGTTTCGGCCAACAGTTTTTCCCGTTCGAGATCGGCTTGCTTACGTAATGTTACATCCGCTTGTACCCCAACAAAATTGGTTAGATTACCCTGATCATCAAAAATGGGATTGATGCTCAGTTCGTTCCAAAATGGCGTTCCATCTTTACGATAGTTTAACAGTTCCACTGTTATTGACCGTTCTCCGTTAATAGCATGTCGGATTTTGTCAACCTCATTAGTGTCAGTATCTTGCCCCTGTAAGAATCGACAATTTTTGCCAAGAACGTCGTCAGCTCTATAGCCGGTAAGACTGGTAAAGGCCGGGTTGACAAAAATCAGTGGGTTATCAGGTTGGGTAGTATCGCTAATGGTAACTCCGATAGCCGCACTGTTAATAGCTGTTACTAAGCGGCTATTTTCCTGGGCTGCCTGTCGAAGTGCCACTTCTGCCCGTTTGCGATCAGTGATGTCTTGTATGGTACCGATTACTTTTGAACTTTTTCCATTTTCTTGTTCAGTTCTAAAGTTTCCAAGGACGATGCCTTCCTCACCGCTGGGCTTAATAAACCGATACTCAATTTCGTGAAAGTAAGTTGGATCATTAACGGCGGCTAATTTTTCTAATTCACCATTGACGAGAGAAATATCATTTGGGTGAATAAACTTTTCCATAAATTGAGCAGCAGACATTCTGTATCCGCCTTCGCGCTCAGCATTTGTGCCAAAGATGTGGTAGAACTGATCGTTCAGGAATAACATAAATGTTTGCAGATCAAGTTCCCAATAACTCAGTTTCGCAATATTTAATGCCTGTGATAATTTTTCCTGGCTGTCACGCAAGACACCTTCGACATGTTTTCGTCTGGTAATATCCTGAAATAGACCAAAAATTTTGGTTACTTTTTTATGGGTATTGTATTGAGCTAACCCGGCAACATAAACATCAATAATCTCATCATTTCTCTGAATCTTCAGCTCTTGATCCACTCGAATACCTTGACGCATAAGCAGTTGCAAATTTTCAAGGTAAAGATCGCGATCATCTGAATGGACCAACTCGGTTAATTCGTGCAAAGCTGGTGGTTGGTCGCTTTTAGGTATTCTAAAAA
The DNA here is from genome assembly GCA_020433785.1 of Anaerolineae bacterium. Next base: position 32,665 of record JAGRCC010000495.1, on the reverse strand, counting down.
TTTCAAACATCATGGCGTTCCACTTCATAACATGGGTTTCAACATCAACTTCCCATGTACCAATCCGAGCCACCTGCTGAACCAAATTTATTTGGTCAGACTGCTGTTTTAGCTCGGCATAGATCCTGGCCATTTCAGTTTGAGTAGCCTGCAATTTCTCCACGTTTTGCCGCAGCTTATCTTCACGCAGGGTCAATTCAACGTTTTGTTTTTTAATCGTTTCTTCAGCCAGTTTACGTTCGGTCACGTCCTGAGCCACACCAATCATACGGACAGACTGGTTAGCTTCTCTTTGAATCCGACTAATACCGGCAATGTACCGCATTTCTCCGTCCTGGCGAATTAGCCGATGCTCAAACTCGTAGGAAATTCGATCTGACTTCAGAGAACTGTCTATCGCGCGGCGAACGTGCTCCCGATCTTCCGGATGAATTAACTCTTCATAGAGTTGATAGGATCCTTCAACAGAACGAGGGATACCTAATATTTCATATAACTGGTCAGACCAAACCATGCGGTCATTTTGAGTATTCCAAATCCACGTCCCCAATTTGGCCATATGCTGAGCTTCAGACAAGCGAGCCTCATTTTCGCGCAAATCCTCTTCGGCCTGGGATCGCTCGAGCATCGCGCCGACCCAACGAGCCAAAAGTTCCAAATAATCCTTATCGGCTGCGGAGAAATGTTTCGGTTTGGAACTAGAAAAATTGATGGTCCCATATGTTTTTCCATGGACCGTAATTGGTACACCCACGTAAGCTTCAAGATTAAAAAGGGGATAACAGGGATGCTGGCGGTATTGGGATGTTTGCATATGATCAATAGCCATAACGCCGCCGGTTTGTAAAGTGATACTGCAATAAGTATTGCCCAACTCAAACATTTGCCCTTTTTCAAGGTTAACACCGGGAGCATAGAAATGTCTAATAGTATAAAGGTCATTATCAATTTGGCTGACAATTCCAATTTCTACGTCCAACAATTTTACAGTTAATGTTAAAGCTTCTTTTAACTGTTCATCGAGGTTGTTGGCGGCCTGAGCCATGAGTTTATTCAGCAAGTTGGTCCGCTCTTCACGCTGTTTCAGTCTCTCTTCAGCTAGTTTACGTGAATTTATGTCGCTAACCACCCCATAAACAACGAGACTGCCACTTTGAGGATCAACTTCAACTCGACCACTATCACGCACCCAAATAATTTGACCATCAGCTCGAATTAGACGATACTCAACTTCGCTGTCCTGGCCCTCAGCAAATCTAGCTACTTGATGAGTGGCTTTGTCCCGATCATCAGGATGGATCATTGATCGACCCCAAAATTGCCAATCATTCAATAATTTTTCGGTAGAATAGCCGGTTAATTTCTCCACATTCGGCGATATGTATTGGTTAATTTGCTTACCGTGACTGGTAAATTCCGTGACATAAATATGATCACCTAAAGAAGATACAAATCGACGAAAGCGCTGTTCGCTTCCCTTTAAAGCGGCTTTGGTTTGCCTATTGGCGGTAATATCGCGCACAACGGCATAGGCTGTTTGGTCGAGAGTTGATTGAACCTTCCAGGCCAACCATTTGTAAGATCCATCTTGGCATCTGAATTGACACTCAAAATGAATTGTTTCCACACTTTGATTAAATTTCTTTAAATAACTTTGAGCCGCAAAAATATCGTCTGGATGGATAAAATCGAAAAACGGTCTAGACAACAGTTCATCAACTGACCAGCCTAATGTTTGTTCAAAAACTGGATTGACTCGCTTTAAATAACCATCAACCCCAATAACACAGAGCAAGTCTAAAGACAGCTCAAAAAACCGTTCAAACTCATTCATCTGAGCATGACCATTGTGCTGTTCAATCACATTCAAAGAAGGTTCATCCTGTTGTTTGCTCATAATCTCACTTCAAACCTTTTTGTGCATGCCAAAGTGCCAATTATTTAGTAGCCTGTCAATCATAACATTCTGCCAGTTACTGTTGATCGGACTCACTGGGCGATTGTCGAACTTGTAAGTCCACTACAGCTCTGCTCGCCCCTAATGCTTTGCTTAACTCAACAGCAGCCGTTTTCAGCGCACTTTTAATATCATGACTGGCTCGAATCTTATCGGTAATTTGCCGAGCAATCTGCTCGCGAGTAGCCCGTTGTTGGGTTTGCTCAAAAAGACGCAGGTTTTCAGCTTTTTGAGCCAATTGTTGAGCCACTGCATTCATTAAAGCTTGCTCATCTTCCGAGAGAGAACGATCATTTGATGTATTTACCGTTAATTCACCGATCGATTGATTCTGAACCGTAACCGGGATAGAAACGCCCCCATTTTTTGCTTGAGACCCCAAAGGCGTTACAGTCGAAAGATCATAAACATATGCCGGTTTTTCTCGGTGATTAATTAGACTTTCCGACCAATTCTCCTGAGTTAATCGCTTGAGAGCTTCCTCAGCGCGCTGCTGTGCCTTTTGACTGGCAGCCCACTGCTGAGCACTATCAATTGAAATTGCCAGTTGGATAGCCATCGCTTCAAAAACAGTTAAGTTCTTCTCGGTAAATGTATTGACTCGATCGGATTGCATATCAAGCACCCCAATAACGTAATCCTCAATGATAAGTGGAACTGCTAATTCGGAACGAGTATCTGGTAAAAGGGGATTAGGTTTATGAGTCTCACTTGCTTCTGTATCAGACACGACAATTGATTGGCCTGATGCAGCCACTTGTCCCACAATAGACCCCGAACCAATAGGTAGGGTATGATGGCGTGCCATTAATTCCTGGCCGGCTAAACCGGTACCAGACTTAATAATCAGATTTTGTCTAAGATCATCAACGAAATAAATATGGGTGTAATAGAGGTTGAAATGACTGCGGACAAATTCTGTGATAGTTGACAATAACTCATCCAAGTCTCTAATAGACGCAGCCTGCCTGCCGATTTCAGCTGTTAAGACCAGTTCTTTAGTTCGATCAGCAACTTGCTCCTCGAGACCAGTAACTAACTCACGCAGCTTTGATGTCATAGTTCGAAAAGAATGGGCCAGCGAACCAATTTCATCCTGACTTGAATAAGTAAACCGCGTGCTAAAATCACCCTCAGCCACTCGAAGGGCCGATTGTTCCAGTTCAATGATTGGGGCAGTAACAAACCGTCCGATCAGAACCGCAAAAATAACACCTGCTAGCAGAATACCTGTAATCACAATTACAGCAATAAGGGTAAAATTCCTTACAGGGGCTAACAGGTCACCCCGTGGCTGGACCGATCCTAAATACCAGTTAGCCCTAGTCACGTCCGGAGTAACCGGTTGATAGGCAAAAAAGTTTCCATTATCAGTAAATATTCCCTTATCTCCAGACAATAGACGTTGTCCTACCTCTTGAGAATAATCGCTGAATAACGAAATATTCGTTTTCAAATCCCGCCCCCAGCGCTTGCTCTCATCGGGGTGATAGAGATAATATCCATCTTGATCGACTAGAAAAGTTGTTGTATCTACACCTTTTAGGAGATCAAGAAAATTTTTAGCCAAAACATTGGTCACAATTACCCCAACAACATGCCCGTTTAGTACAACGGGGGTTCCATAACGGATTACCGGCTTGTTAGAGCCATCGAGCAAAACCTCAATCTTATCTTGTTCCACATTCAAATCCAGGGGTGAAACAAATATTTCACCTGGTTGTAACGAAACGGTATCCTCAAAGTAGTAACGCCCGGCTTTATTTTGTAATTGTTTCTGGGGTACAACGGTTGAAAAGCCATCGGGATCAGTATTGATCCGCACAACTTCTTGACCCGTTGTATCTAAGAACCGGATTTGATCGTAGATTTTTCGAGCCTTAGCAAAGGCCAAAAATTCCTGCTCGAGTGCTACTCGTTGTTCTTCTATCAAGGCAGGTTCCAAATTTGCTGTGTTAACTTTTAGATATTGGACCAAGGATTGAGATTGACTTAAAAAAATAACATCTTCTTCCAAACCTGTTAAAAAACTGGTGATATCTGATGCAAAGTTATCAAGCTTGACAGTTTCTTCCCGGGCCGCTTGCCCCTGAAGTAAATTGACCGTCACCCAAGTTCCATACCCTCCGGCAATTAATGTAACCGCCGTAACGATCAAAATGATAATAAATATAAATTTATTGCGAATACTTGAGGTAATTAAAGACTTAATTTTGAACATGCTGGCACCCATTATTCAAAATTCAATTGAATTGTAGTTTGCGGCGCTTTCAAGCTTAAACCCACTTCTTTAACCGCAATCTGTAAAGCTTCTTCTAGCGATTGCGCCGCCTGGATCTTTTCCCCGATCTCATTCACCCGTTGCTCACGTGCAGCTCGGCTTTGGGTTTCATCAAGCAACCGAATATTCTCGGCCGCCTGAGCGATTTGTTCCGCAATCGCTTCCACTAGGGCGATTTCTTCAGCAGACCATTGGTTCGCCTCCATCATTTCTTCCAATCCCAAGAAACCAATGACCTCATTGCGAACCGTCAATGGTACAACCAAGTTAGAACGAGATTCCTTAGGACTTGCATCGCCATTGTCAGTCTTCATTTCGTTATTTGGCGAGGCCTCGATAACTGTGGTTTTTCCGTTTGTAGCAAAATCATTGAAGCCTATAGACATCCTATCGCTAGTTATAGGCATAACCTGCTCGTCAACCTTTTGATACCCATAGACTGTCTGCTGCTGGCTATATGTGTCCCAAGCTTGAACCGTATAGCGTCGTTGAACTGACTCCACTTCGCCTAACGCTTGACGGGTTTCCTCAAGCAAACGCTGATTCTCGACTGCCGCGGCTATCTGCGGTGACAAGGCCAGATAACCTTCCCTATCCCGCTGCGTAAATTCGTAGGCTATATTTGATTGTAAAAATAAAGCACCTTGGGGACGCCCACTAGCTCGTAGCGGCAATACTATCATAGCCTTAATATCCTGCCGCTGGGCCACGATGGCCATAGCGGGATCGGCCTGCTCATCCATTTGAGCATTATCGATGAACACCGGATCAGAGCTGAGCGTTAATTTAAATGAGGGAAATTCCGCAAGCGGATAACGCCTTCCGATAGGGGATGGAGGGTCGCCCTGCCCACTGTACCAATTAGCCATAACAACAACTGCGCCAACTTCATATTGGGCATCAGACCGCTCATAGGCAAACAGAAGGGCGCGATTAAAAATTTGAACCGGACCCTCACTGATAGCAACCGTCATTAACTCTTGTAGATCATGAGCCTCGCTAATTCGGCTGGCAACTTGATAACGTCTTTGGGTTTCAATCAAGTTGAGTTGGGTCTGTTCAAGTAGCAGAAGGTTGTTGACAACGACAGTTGTTTGCGCCGCAATCGATTGATACAATCGCCGATCTCTATCGGTAAATTGTTGAATTTCGGGCCAATTGATGGGGATTAACCCTATCCACTTTTCACCTAATTTAAGGGGCAGAATTACAGTGGCATTAACGTTGTACTGTTTAAACAATTCCTTTTCTTCCGGACCAACCCGGTTATCTTGAAAGACTTTGCCAATCAGGAGGGGTTCGTCAGGGTTGCTGATCCACAATTTAGAGAGCCCAATATTTGGAAGATAAAAGCGTGAGCCAAGCGGCGCCTGCGGTTGATCAGCCATACTCCACTGAACCCTTAGCTCAAGCCACTCAGGTTGACCAGCTGCATCGACTTCAATGATAAAAAGCTCAGCCGAAGAAACGCCAATGGCCGGAGATATTGCCGTGTGTAAAATATCCTCAAGGTTTGTAGCTGTACTAAGCATCCCAACCAAGTCATATAACGTTTCTGTTTCCGCCAGAGCCGTTTGGGTTTGCTCAAACAAATGGCGGCTTTCAATAATAGAAGAAAGAATGGCCCCTAACTGCCGCATTAGACTTTCGTCAGCTGGAGAAAAAGAATTGATATTTTTATTGACCACATTGAATGTACCAATTATCTTACCGGCATTCAAAAGCGGCATTATCAAAGCTGAATTAAACCCTTCTTTCAGGAGTCGATCGGTATCTAGCCAATCTAATTCTGTAAAATCTGGATAATTCAGTAATTGATTGGCTTTTATAGCCTGACCCACTGCCGTCCCTGCCACGGGCAAAGTGAGGTTACTATTAGGTTCGTTTTCCTCGATTATTACAAATTCAAACTCAGTGCCTTGTTCGGTGAGAAGGGTGATAATAACGGTGGCGTCCTTGAAAATCTCTTTGGCTCTGCCAGCTGCAATTTTGAACATGATATCTAAGCTCTGCACGGCTGTTAGTTCGGCGCTCATTTCGTTGAGCACGGCCAACCGGCGGGCTTGTTTCTCAAGTTCAGCAGCCCCAACGCGCTGCTGTTCAAAAAGCCGAGCGTTTTCCAACGCAACCGCTATCTGGGTAGCTAATGTAGTTTGAATACGGACATCAATTTCCGTAAATCGATTTGGTGTATCATCCTGAACGTCAAACACTCCTAATACTCGCTCACCAATCATAAGGGGAACAGCTAACTCCGATCGAGTATCAGGCAAAAGCGGATTAACCAAAAAATCAGGTTCCAAACGAACATCGTTGGCGACCACACCCTCTTGGGTGCGAACCGCCAACGCTACTAGCGAATGCACTTTGTCTCGAGGAATCATCCAACTACGGCTTACTAATTGGCGGCCAATCTCGCCTGCACCGGCGGCTAACACCAGGGTATCTTCACGTTCATTTAATAGATAGATATGAGTGTGATACAGGCCAAAGCTGCTTTTAGTTAAATCCACCACTGTCTGTAAAAGTGTTTCTACTTCCAACGTCGTCGCGGCGATAGTACCTACTTGAGCGACTGTTTCCAACTCAATAGCCCGTTTTTGGGTTTGCTCCAACAGCCGGGCGCGCTCCATGGCCTCGCTCACCTGGTCGACCACTAAACTCAAAAATTCTTGGTCTTCGGCGCTGAGTGGTTGATCAGCACTAGTTTGTTGAATACCAAGCTGGCCAATGACTTCACCACCTAGAGAAATCGGCCGGGTAAGAACCTGACTCGCCTTAGTAGTAGAGGCAAGCGAGGGTAAATCTAACCTTAAATCATCGTCATGTTCGGCCATGACTGGTTTGATCACGTTTTGGTCAAACAGATACCCCTGCACCGATTCTTCCTGCGTTGCCAGAAACGATCGCCAGCCTTCGTTACTCATCATCCGTTGTAGCGCATTTAGTTCTTGCAAGCGAGTTTCAAGCTCAATTTCCGCTTGTTTCCGCTCTGTAATGTCAATCACACTTGTAGCAATAAGCTCTATGCCACCCTCTTTGTTTTTAACTAAGAATAGAGTTTGGTCAACCGGGAATTTATGTCCTTCTCGGGTGATAAATAGATTTTCGCCTCGCCAGCTACCTTCGGCAAACAGGTGGGGTAAAATCTCATGTTGCAATGTGTCAATGACTTCTGGCGCACAAAATTCGGGGATCGGTTTACCTATTACTTCATCCAGTCCGTCGTAGCCTAACATTTCTAACCCCTTGCGGTTTACAAAAACCGTCTTACCGTGCGCATCGGCCGCACCGATCAACACTTCGGCGCTGTCAATAATCGTTGCCTGCCGCTCGGCTTGCTGATATTGGCGTACGTTCTGTAAGGCAACCGCGATCTGAGCGGCCAGTACCGTTTGGATCTGAATATCCTGCTCCGTAAAGCGATCGACTTCATCGGCTTGGACATCAAACACGCCAATCAGTCGGCTGCCGGCAATCATCGGAACCGCCATCTCCGATTGCGTCTCCGGCAGCAACGGGTGAGGTAAAAAATCAACATCCTGACCTACGTCGTTAGCGATAATCCCTTCTCGGTTACGCGCCGTTCGAGCGACAATTGAGGCTGCATGATCAAGCGCGATGGATCGTGTTTCGGTCACCATCTGCCGCCCCACTTCACCAGAGCCAACCACTAACTCTAACTTATCGCCGGCATCATTGAGCAAATAGATATGAGCATGATAGAGGTTGAATTGACTTTGAGTTAAATCTACGACTTCTTGCAATAGTTTTTGTTCGTCCAAAGTTGTGGCCACTTTGGTACTGACGGCGGCCACCGTTTGAAGTTCAGTTGCTTGTTTAACAATGGCCGTTTCCGCTATCTTCCGTTCGGAAATATCGGTAATTGAAGCAGCAATATAAGTAGGAATATTGTTGTTATCTTTTAACAGGAAGTAGTTTTCGAGTGTGGGTATCGTACGGTTTGCAACTGAACCAATGCTAGACTCGCCCGACCATTGGCCTTGCTGCCAAACTGCGGGTAACACCTCATTTTCTAGCCGATGTCTTGATTTACCTTCATAAAATTCGGTCAGTGGGCGATCCATTAAGTCGGCCGGAGACGTGTCCATCATAGCCGCCAGAGCCGGATTAACATAGGCAGTCTGCCCTTCCAAGGTAACTAAACCCCATCCCTGGCCGGATGTTTCGGCAAATTGGCGAAAAATACTCACTTCCTCAATTAAGCGAGTTTTTTCAATAGCTACGGCAATTTGGCCGCATAAACCTTCCAATACCAACTGATCTTCCGTATCCAGGGCATCGGGCGCATCAATATGAACATTAAGGATACCCAATACCGGCTTAGGATCATTTACAATCAAGTGACCACCCAATCTCCCTACTTCCTCTGCCACTGCTTCAATTAGATCGGCAAAAAAGGGATTATTTCGATCCATGACGCTCAGGCCAATTGTGAATTCAGGGATAACCAAATTTAACTGCGTCCCATTATCCTCTGACCAATCACGAAGACGACTGACCAGAAATCCATCAAGATTTTGTCTGGTAATTGGCTCCGGGTCGATAACAACTTCTATTTCATATGGTTGATCAACTAAAGCGGCCACTAATGTTCTAACCGAAATCTTAGCGATCTTGGAAACGGATTGGTTAACAGTAATCTGAAAAGCATTTCCTTCAGCCAACGCGTTCAACCCTTCATTGGTTGCATCAATCCCGCCGATAAAAAACTTGTCAGCTTTATTTTTATCAGTTTCACTTAATGCCCGATAGGCTCCCAACGCACTGGCATCATTGATACTCAACACCATATTGAGATCAGGATATCGTTGCAACCAACGATGAGTGATCGAGGCAGCCCCGGCCGGGTCTACCGCCTCTTCACGAGCGATAATTTCAAAGTTTGGACCGAAATGATCTCTTATTCCGGCCATAATTCCGGTCTCACGTTCAACAATCTGCGAAAAAGGATAGTTAAACAGAGCAACACTTAATGATTGACCCACCGGCAAATGATTTTTAGCCCACCGGCCGGCCTGCTCACCCAGCAAATAACCGGCTTTGTAATTATCCACGCCTACAAACGAAGTTTGATTTGGCTGGCCTAAATCTATGCTTTGGGAAATAACCTTTATCCCTTGGTCCAACGCTGCTTTAGCCACCGGGGCTACCAGGTCCGGATCAATTGGCGAAATGATGATCCCATCTAACTGATTATCAACAAATCCTTGCAAAGCAATTTTTTGGGTATCCGCACTAACTTGACCAAACTGAATGGGCACAGCTAGCTCATCTCCAGTATTCGGCAAACGCGGACCTGACTGCCAATCCGCGGCGTTAAGTAGTTTAGAGCGCCGCACGGATGCGCCAATTGCTGCAGCTAGACCAACCACACCTCTGCCCAGAGGCACTTGATAGCCTTCAAATAACATCTGCCGACCAATCTCGCCATAACCGGCCACAAGAGAAAGTTTTTTCATTTCAGTTTCATGGCGGAATAGTTCAACGTGATAAAAGCCAAACTGTTCTTTGATTTGAGCCACTACCTTGCGATACAAATCATCCAAATGGGTAGCTCTCGCCGTTTCCTGAGCGATTTGAGTGACCACCCTGATCTGCCGCTCTCGGCGATCAAGCGACTGCCGCACCTGCTGTTCTAATCGCTTATGTTCACTAATATCGCGGGCTAACCAAACCACTCGACGCAGCTCATTTCCATGAGAGTGGATTGGAGAAGTTCGCCCTTCAAACCAAACTCGTCCTAAAGGCGTATCGAGTTCATACTCAACAATCTGGGTTCGGCCTGTTTCAAGTGTGGTATGGATAACCTTCAAAAATAGCTCCGCTTTATCGGGCGGCATGACTTCATGAACATATTTACCTTTTAGTAGATCAACCGCGCCTTGGTAGAGAGGAATATCTTCCGCTGCAAGCACTTCAACATAGAGGCCATTCTCATCTTTAATAAAGGTAATATCAGGCAGCGCACCGACAAATGTACGCAGGCGTTCCTCACTTTCACGCAGAGCCAGTTCAGTCTTTTTTAATTCGGTGATATCGGTAGCCACCCCTAACACTTGAAACGGGTGCCCATTATCATCAAGAATAGGGCGTTTAACGGTTTTACGCCATAGACTTTGACCTTTGATATTAACCACTTGTTCTTCTTCAATAAATAAGTCCTGGCCTGTTTCGATGACCTGAAGGTCGTCACGGTTATAACGTTCTACTAACGACGTATGGGGATTAAAATCGCTGTCGGTTTTGCCGATGATCTCTTCAACAGTGGCGCCATAAGCTTCGGCAAAAGCCTGGTTGGCCAGGGTAAAGTGACCCTCTCGATCTTTAGCAAAAACAAAATGGGGGTTGATATCGATAATCTGTCGGAGATATGTTTGCTGATGTTTCAAGGCCTGCTCAGTGGACTTTAACTCTGTATAGATTTCAGCCAACTCTTGGCGGTAGATTTCTAAAGCGCGCAAATCGTCATAGGCTCGAATAGCCGTAACCATGGTGGCAAATAATCTTTCGGCCGTTAGCTCGGATTTAAGTTTGTAATCATTGATTTCATATTTAAGAATGACCTCTTTGGCCGGCGATTGACCGGGCTGTCCGGTGCGAAGAATAATCCGTACCAGTTGATCATTCAACTCATTACGAATAAACTCGATCAGTTTCAGGCCGGAGTCGTTTTCTTCCAGCACGACATCTAGTAGGACCACCGCAATATTGTGCTTTTGTTGGTGAAAGATCGCTTTGGCTTCTTGGGTAGAGTAAGCATTTAAAAAATCCAAGCCCTTCTCGTTGAAAACAAATCTCCGAAGAGCCAGTTCGGTGGCCTGATGGACATCCTGTTCATCATCGATAATCAAAACCGTCCAATTTTTCTGGCTTGATCCGTTTTTACCCGCGGCTAGATTAGGCCATATAGGTTCATCATTATTTTCAAAAAGCTGCATCGCATTCATCTTGTTCGACATCAACTACTCCTGCAACTGAAATGGAGCGCCCTCATATCCATTAATAACGTTGTCTACTTGCGCTTTTGTTTTTCAAAACAACCTGATAGAACGGCGAGATAATCAAGCTAATGGTTCCTCGCTACGGTTTTGTTCTTGTCCCAGATAAATGAAGGTAGGCCGCCCCAGAGCCTTGCCAACCTCTAGCACCGTCGTACGCAGCACCGTATCAACATCAGCCGAGCCGCGGACTCGCGCCGTAATTTCACGCAGTAACTGCTCTCGATGAGCGGCTTTCCGGCTGGCTTCATAGCGTTGCGCACTCTCCAAAGCCACGGCTGTTTGATTAATCAAGGATCGAAGCAACCACATCTGGCTTTCTTGAACATTAGTCTCAACATTGGTGTTAAACCCAACCTCAACGAGGCCAATATTTTCTCGGCGTAATGTAATCGGGGTAAAGATACGCATCCCCCAATCAGCTAACTGCTCAGCCTCAAAATTCTCCACATCAAACCGGGGATCCCAACCGGTGATCACTTCTGTTTTACCACTTCTAACGATGTCGGCCATAATATCTCCACTATCAAGGGAGTGATTAGCCCGCCGAAGATGATCATTGGTGACATTCAATCCTGCCATAGCCTTGACTCGCAACTCAGCTTTATCTACCAAAGAAAAAATAACATAATCGAATCCCAACATTTTAGTACAGGCTTTAAAGAAGGCGTTGATGACATCATCAACCCGTAATGCACCGGCTAAAGCCTCGATGAGTTGTCGGAGCGTCTCCGTCTCTTTTAATCGATTTTCTGCATTCGCCTGGGCTTGACTCATAGTTTCAAACAACTGAGCGTTTTTAACCGCACTGGCTACTTCACTGGCTAAAATGGTGTAGATGCGGATATCATCTTGATTGAAGTTATCCTTTTGGTCCGACTGAACATCCAAAACCCCAACGACCTGTTTACCGACAAGCATCGGAACGGCCATTTCGGATCGTGTTTCCATTAAAAGTGGATTCTGTAAGAAATCTGGGGCTTGTCGGACATCATTCGCAATTACCCCTTGTTTTGTTCTACCGGCTTGTGCTACCAGTGATTGGGCCTGGTCGAGCGGGATCATCCAGCCTTCTGTCATCATCTGGCGACCAATTTCTCCGGCACCGGCGGCAAGTGTCAATATTTGGCTATCGATGTCCAGTAGGTAAATATGCGCGTGGTAAAGCCCAAACCGGTCTTTGGTCAAATCACATATTAGCTGAAGCACGGTCTGCGGCTCCAAACTCGTAGCGACAACTGTACTAACGTCCGCAACCGCTTCCAATTCGATCACTCGTTTAGCCAGGGCAATTTCAGATTGTTTTCTATCTGAGATATCGATCAACACGCCACTCCAAAGTATACTACCTTCAGTTTGAAGTTCCGGTTTAGATTGACCTCGCGTAAAGACTACCGTCCCTGTCTTTGTAAAAAACCGACCTTCCCATTGCCAAATTTCTAACGTTTGGGCCGAGTGAGCCACAGTTCGCTCAAATTCAGCGAGGTCATCGGGGTGGATTAGCGCGATTAGAGGCTCGGCGCTGTGTTTTAATGCCTCCGGGTCAAGTCCAAATATTTCTTGTACCCAAGCACTGACATAAGGAAAACACGCCGTACCATCCGGTTGCAATAAAAATTGATAAATCATCCCCGGTGCGTTTTCTGTAGCTTTGACCAGCAGTGCTTCACTTTTACGTAAGGCGCTGGTTGTCTCTTCTAGCTCGGTAGCCCGGCGCTGGGCTTGGGCGAACAGACGGCGGTTCTCAATTGTAGTCGCTAGCAGGGAGGCAAGCTGCCTGGCAATGTCTTCATCCAATTGATCAAAACTATTAATCTGCCGGCTGCCAATGTTTAGCGAGCCTAAAATCTGTTTTCGGGTAACTAGAGGCGCCACCAGAGTAGATTGCAAACCTTGTTCAATAAGTTTTGAGTTTTCATGAAAATCAAGCTTCTTTGACAAATCAGGTGTAACGATCACTTGATTTTTAGTGATAGCTAATTCAACTGTGGTTCCGGCCAGCGAGAATTCTATCCCTGCTGGCAAAGCCCCGGCCGAGCCATGCAATCCAAAGATTTTAAATGTAACGCCATTATCATCTGTTAGAATCAGACTTACCCGGTTACCACGAAATAATTCGCTGATTTTAGCAGCCGTTACGCTAAATAAGTCATCAGCATCTTCTGCAGTTACGATTTTTGTAACCAAATTATTCAACATTGTTAACCGGCGCGTTTGCTCTTTAAGCAGCTGATCCGTCTCTATCTTACCTATTTCTGCCATCTACTTATTCTCCAGAGCCATTCTTAGTTACAAATTGACGTCCATTAGAGCTTACTCCATTTCGTAGTTGGCTATGGGCAGATTCTGCAGCCGGATCAGATGGGCCGTCGCTCGGTTTCGATGACGTCCCCAGTTGAATAAAAGCGCGTTTTGACCCCAAAGCCCGAGACAACTCCTCGATGCCAACTTTCATCAACGTTTCAATATCGGGCGCCCGGCGAAGTTTGTCACTAATCTGTCCGATGAGCCGCTCTCGGCCGGCTCTTTCCCGTGTTTCATCAAAGAGACGAATGCTTTCGGCAACTTGAGCAAACTGGTCTAACACCGCTTCGACAACCGCTATATCATCATCCGTCCAGGTTTGACGAGCAGTGGTAGGATGAAGTTGAAAGACGCCAATATTTTGTGACTGAAACAAAATGGGCGCGGCAATGACCTGTGACTGAGTCTCGTTATTGTGGCTGCTGTCAACGGAGGCTATAATGGGCCGCGCATGGGTTGAAGCCAGTTGGTTAACCTGCTCAACCACAGTCGGCTTCGGAGTCGGCACATTAGGGCGGGAATAGTGGTAATATCCACCCATTGTGGCCACTTTTTGTTTCTGCCAAGTTTGGTCGATATATCGCTCCTGTGATATCTGGGCTTCAGACAAGGCGGTTTCCACTTCTTGAAAGAGACGAGCATTACGAATTGCCACGGCAATCTGATTGACGAGCGATTGCAGCAATGTTGCATCGGTGTCGTCCAGACCGGCCAATTTGTTCTCTTGCACATCTAACACCCCGACGACTTGTTCATCCAGGATAATTGGCACAGCCATTTCAGAGTAGGTATCCGGTAAAAGTGGATTAAACAGCCAATCGCTGGCTTCACGAACATTATCAACACTTACTACCTCTCGGTTTCGGGCCGCTCTAGCCACTAAACTGGCTGGGGCGTTTAGCTTAATATGGTGTCCTTTGGCTAACATCTCTGCGCCAGCCGGCCCTGTTCCGGCCGCAATAACGAGATTCTCTTGTTTGTTATCGATCAAGTAGATGTGAACATGATAATAATTAAACGTTGTACCTATCTGGTTGACAATCTCGTGTACCAACCGATCGGTATCGAGGATTGACATCATAGTATGGCTAATTTCGCCCATCAACTGCAATCCGGCCACTCGGTTTTTCAACTCCAAATTTAGTTCTTCTAAAACTTCGTTGTGTCGTAGTTCGGTCTGAGTCAGGTAGGTGGCTTGGGTAGCAAGGCGCTGATCGATAATCGAAAGTAGTAAGGCCAGTCCTAAAATCATAAATGTTGCAAAGGAAATAACCCCCGTGCCCAATAATGTGATATTGACTGCATTGGATATATCCCCCACCATCTCTGAGGTTGGCATAAAAATAGCGGCATGCATACCGATAAAGTGCATGCCAGAGATAGCTCCACCCATAACAACCGCACTGATAATCTTAAGCCCATTCCAGGACAGGGTGGAGGTACCCCGGAATTTAAAAGCCAGCCACAGAGCGGTTATTGAGGCGGTGATGGCAACGATAATGGACAGTGAAAAAAGGAATGGATTATAAGTAAGCGTAGCATTCAACCGCATCGCGGCCATACCAACATAATGCATCGCGGCGATAGCTACCCCCATTATCAGCCCACCCATAACAAGCTGGGGCCACATCAGTCTCTGACGGCTGGCAACAAAGAGGGCAATAACGGATGCAACAACAGCCACGAATAATGAAAGAACTACAATTGGAATATCGTACAAAATAGGCGTCGGCAATCTAAAGGCTAACATCGCCGTAAAATGCATCGACCAAATACCGATGCCCATGGCTACCGCTCCCCCAATAAGCCACAGCAGGCGGCTTCGACCTTGAGCTACCGTTACTCGCCCGGCTAGATCAAGGGCCGTATATGAGGCCAGAATGGCAATAATGATAGACAGCAAAACCACCCATGAATTATGATTATGCGGCAAAGCCATATTATGCATCATTTCGAATTCTCCATGCTTTGCTAAAAAGCAAAACTGATCTAATCATCAAGTTTGTTGTCCATTGACGGTTACATCGGTGTCGGCTACGGGCGTTTCCTTTTGAATGCCTAGCTCAATAAATATGTGACCTGCGGAAAGCCGCTCGCCTAATTCCGTAGCCGTTGCTTTCACCAACTGGTTAAGATTGGTTGCTGCACGCATTTTTTCAGTAATTTCGCGGATAGTTTGCTCACGGCCGGCCCGTTCGCGTGTTTCCTCAAATAAGCGCAGGTTTTCGGCGGTTTGGGCAACCTGCTCTAAGATGACTTCCAACAAAGCCAGATCATCTTCGTCTAAAGCTTGGCTTTCATTCTGTCCCTCAGCGAGATGTAATTGCAGCGAACCAATAGTTGCCCCACTCAAACTAATCGGAGCGACCACAGATTGTTGACCGGCCCCCTTCATATCCGGGTCGAGCGTAACTAGTACTGGTTCTTTTTTCTGGCGCGCCAACTCTTTGGCTTTATGTCTCATTTCATCTGCCAACGGAGCAAGACCGGATCGCTCATAGCGATAAGTTCGTTTCTGGGTCTGACCCGCTTTACCCCAGGCTTGTTGGATATATTGCTGCTGAACAATTTTCACATCGGCTAGAGCACGCTCAACTTGGGCCAAGAGACGCGCGTTTTCCAGAGCAACGGCCACTTGGGCGGCCAGTGTAGTTAAGATCTGCCGGTCCTCTTCGGTAAAGCGATCTACCACATCCGCTTGAATATCAAATACCCCCAACAGTCGGTCACCCACAATCATCGGCACGGCCATCTCTGAACGAGTTTTCGGTAAAAGAGGATGGGGCAAGAAATCAGGATTTTCACGCACGTTATTAACAATAGTTCCCTCACCGGTGCGAGCTGTCAGCGCCACAATTGAGCGGGGGTGATTAAAGGGAATCATTCGCCCTTCGGCTACCATCGCTTGTCCAATTTCTCCGGCCCCGGCGGTAAGTATTAACGTTTCACTTCCCTCATCCAACAAATATAAATGGGCATGGTATAAACCAATGCGATCCTTGGTTAAATCAACCACCTCTTGCAGAAGTTGGGCTTCATTATGGGTTGTGGCTATTCTGGTGCTAATTTCGGCAACTTTTTGCAAATCGTCAGCTTGTTTGGCTAGAATTTCCTGGATCCGTTTTTGCTCGGTGATGTCTTGGTTGGCCCCAACTGTCCTAATCGGGTTACCGTCCTTGTCTCTGATGAGCCTAAACCGTACCATAATCGGGATAAGCCGCCCATCCGTGGTCACGTTATGGTCTTCGATTTCCTGACTATAATCACTTTCTCTCGAAGCCAAGACTCTCTCAACTTCCCGACCAACAACCTCCGGATTTTTAACATACTTCTCAGCATACTCCTCTACTGACATCTTAAAGTCAGTCTCGTCCGTTATCGGAATATTCAGCAACTTGTAATACTCTGGTGAAAACGTAAATATCTGCGTGGCAAAATCAAGCTCCCACTCATATAATTTCGCAGCGGCTGTTGCTTGAGATAACCGCTCCTCGTTTTCTCGCAGCACCTCCTCAGACCGTCTCAATTCCTCCAGCGCTTCTTGCGTTTGTTGATACTGTCGGGCATTCTGCAGCGCAATCGCCACCTGTGACGCCAGTGTTGTTTCTATCTGGATGTCTTGTTCCGTAAAGCGATCTACAACATCCCCCTGCACATCAAGCACCCCCAACAGCTTCTCACCCACTAAAAGCGGTACTGCCATCTCAGAGCGCGTTTCCGGCAGCAGCGGATTCGATAGAAAGTCCGGGTTGGCCTGCACATCATTGGCAATTGTACCGGTCTGTTTTCGGGCCGTCACTGCCACAAGCGAACTCTCGTGTTCAAAGGAAATACTCCACCCCTGAGCCACCATCGTGCGCCCCGTTTCACCCGCCCCGGCAACCAGTTTCAACATTTCCCCAGCCTCATCCAACAGGTAAATGTGGGCGTGGTACAACTCAAATCGCTCTTTGGTCAAATCGGCTACCTGCTGCAACATCTCTACCGGATCGCTAATTTGTCCTATCTGGGTGCTAATCTCTGACACAGCTGCCAATTCCGAGGCCCGTTTTTGCAGTTCGGCTTCTGCCACTTTCTGCTTGGTGATGTCCTGGTTGGCACCGTAGTAGCGCAAAATATTGCTTTGTTCGTCTCGCTCGATGTTGACGCTAGCCGAGATATAGCCAACACTACCATCGGCGTATAGAATGCGATGGTCTAGTAAACGATTGTAATACCGATCGGTAGAGTTGAGTGCCCGCTCAATTTCGGAACCTACCACAGGTAGATCATCCGGGTGGACAAAGTGTTGCGCGTAATACGCCGAAGACAGTTGATAGCCACCGTGCTCTTCGGCAGTTGTATGAAAGAGCGCGTAGAATTGATCGTTGAAGGTGAACAGGTCTTTCCCAACATCGTATTCCCAGTAAGCCAGTTTAGCGATCTTGAGAGCCTGAGACAGCTCGGCTTCGCTGCGACGCAGAGTTTCTTCTGCCGCTTTCTGCTCCGTGATATCCCGAGCTATAACAAAGTTGTACTCCTGCCCTTTGTATTCTAGGTAGTAGAGTCTTACTTCGACCGGAATTAATCGCCCATCTTTGGCTTGGTGTTCCGTTTCGAACACCATCGTCCCTTGTTTTTTTAACTCCTGCCAATGTTTCGGCCATATCTGTGCCGGAAAATTCGGGTCGAAATCATACACGGCCATCGAGGTCAACTCTTCGTGGCTGTACCCCAAATTCCGACAAGTCCCATCATTCACAAACAGTAGTCGCGCATCCGGCCCAACCCAAAAGATCGAGTCGATCGATTGATCCACCGAGATCCGAGTTAAGCGAAGCATCTCTTCCATCTCGGTCCGGTCCGCTTCGGCTTGCTTCTGCTTGGTGATGTCTTGAGCAAAGCCGATAAATCCGGTGATCTCTCCCGCTTCATCCCGTATCGCCGTGATTGACAGCGACACCGGAAAACGACTGCCGTCTTTACGGATATAGGTCCACTCGTACTGGTTGGGTAAGTTTCGCCGGGCCTTGACCGTAAGCACTTCAACCGGTTCTATGGTCTCACCCAGTTCTGCCGAAAACTCCTTGGCCCGGGCCGCCACCTCCGCCGGATCATGCCAAATGGCCAGGGTCTCTTTGCTCACCAACTCTGCTGCCCTGTAGCCTAACATCCGCTCTGCCGCCGGATTCAAGGACATCAGAACGCCTTCCGGCGTGGTCGAAATAATGCCATAGGCCGCATTGTCCACGATTGTTCTTTGTAGCTCTGTTGCATCGCGTAATTGTTGTTCCACCCGTTTCTGCTCGGTGATGTCCTGGTTGGCCCCTAATGCTTTAATCGGATTACCTTGCTCATCTCTAATCACGCGAAGCCGGACTAAAATCGGCACTTCTCGACCATCAGTGGTTATGAGGCGGCTTTCTAGCTCTCGATAAGGCTCCTTTGCGCTACTAGTTAGCCCATCCCGAATGACTTGCCCAACTAGAGGGGCATAGTCAGGATGAACATATGTCTTGGCATATTTGTCAACCGGCATTCTGTAAATACCGTCATCTTCTATCCCCAAGAATTTATAATACTCCAGCGAAACAATAATCTCTCGGGTGGCAAAATCAATTTCCCAATAGTACAACTTAGCAATGTTGGTCGCATCTGCTAACCGCGCCTCGTTTTCTCGTAGCTCTTGTTCCACCCGTTTCCGCTCGGTGATGTCTTGATTGGCCCCCACTAACTTGATCGGGCTACCTTCCTCATCTCTCACCAGCCTGAATCGAACCATAACTGGGATAACCCGCCCGTCCGCGGTCAGGTTGCTGGCTTCAACTTCACTACTGTACTCAGCTTCTGATGAGGTCAGGGCAGCTTCTACTCGCTGACCAACAAGCGCTGCCTCCTCCGGAGGAATATACTTCTGGGCGTATTCCTCTACCGACATCGTAAAGTCTGTCTCGTCCGTAATCGGAATATTCAACGCCTTGAAATATTCCGGTGAGAAGGTAAACCTCTGCGCGGCGACATCAAACTCCCAATAGTACAGCTTGGCAATAGCCGTTGCTTCCGCCAGTTGAGCTTCGCTCTTTCGCAGTTGTTGCTCCGTTTGTTTTTGCGCCGAACTGTTCAACTGCTCCGTTGTTTGGGCTACAATCGCCGCCCGAATTTGGGAGAAAATTTGCCACAATGTTGTAGCTGATTCGAGTGTGGTTGCCAGGGGTATGAGAGTCGGCTCGAACGCAGTCAGGTTGGCCTGCAAGGTTTCGGGCGAAATACCCCCGTCTAAAACGTTGGCGACCCAGTTTTGAACAAACTCGGTGTCGCCACCGGTTTCCAGGGCATCTGCTAGATGATGAAACAATGTTCTAACCCATTCATCACCGATCTGGTTGGACAGCGCAACGCCGCTTATAGCCTGCAAGCGTTGCTTGTACGCCTCGATCAAGCTGTCATATTGTGCTCTGATAGTTGCCGCAATTTTATCCATCCTGTTTATCTCCTTCTAGGTGGATAGGAGGGATTGCCCCGCCAGAATAAGCGCTTTTGGAGCCGTTACCGGGGTTGACCTTTGCGCCTAATTCCAACTCAGCATAGTTTACCGGGAACAGTTGGCTAATCTCTGTGGTAGCAATTTCTAATAAACGATCCAGGCTCGGAGCGGCTCGAAGTTTGTCGGTCACAGTGCGGATAGTTGTTTCTCGACTAGCATGTTTACGGGTTTCATCAAAGAGACGCAGGTTTTCGGCGGTTTGAACAAATTGATTCAAAATATCCTCAATAAGATACAAATCTTCATCTAACCAAGGTTGTCTTTTCTCTGCGGTGGTTTGCAGTTGTAATCTTCCAATCGCCAAGTCCCCAAGGTTAATTGGAGCTGTAATGGCTTGTCCCGTAGATTGGCCTGTATTGATATCAACCAAGGTTGGGCCCTCTTCAGCTAACCGCTGACTGTCAATCTTATCGATACTTTCCTTTTTTATTTTTTCGGGTTGCACACCAGGCCGAGTAAATAAGTATCGATAGGCACCACTACTCTTTCGCACTTCTTGCCACGCTTCTTGCTGGTAACGGCGTTGAGCCTCATGGGCTTCAGCCAGAGCAGTTTCAACTTCTCCAAATAGATGGGCATTACGAATAGCTACGGTTACCTGGTTGGCCAAGGAACGCAGCACATTGGCATCGCTCTCATCTAAACCGCTAATTTGGTCAGATTGCACATCCAAAACGCCTACAACTTGTCCATCAAGCAAAATTGGGACAGCCATCTCAGAATAGGTATTCGGCAACAGTTCATTAGGCAACCAATCCGGAGCTTCGCGAACATTGTTGACCCAAACAATTTCGCCGGTTCGAGCGGCTCGGGCAACCAGGCTTGTCTCGGCATTGAGCTGAATATTGTGCCCACCCATTTTCATTTTCTCACCCGCCGGCCCAGTTCCTTCGGCTACAACTAAGCGCTCACCACTATCATCCAAAAGATAAATATGGGCATGATAGTACCCAAATTTATCCTGAACCTCGGTAACGATAGCAGCCAGCAGTTCTTCAAATTTGAGGATTCTGTTCAAGCGCTCGCTAATATTAGCAACCATCTCTAACCGTTGAGTCCGACTAGCTACTCTATGCTCCAAATTATTAATCAATTGGTTAAGTTGTTGGACCATATCATTAAAAGCATCTGTCAAAATGCCGATTTCATCACGTCGTTGAGGCATTGCAATCTGATTTAAGTGACCACTTCTTAAACTTTTGGCTGCGTCAGTCAAACGCACAATCGGATTCACAAAATTACCAACAACCCACCAAGTTAAACCGGCGATAGCCAAGATCAACACCATAGTTAAGGCTAATGCACTAAGTTGAAAAGCGCGAACTTGGGCCAATACTTCAACCTCTTCTTGCTGAACGATGACCATCCAACCATTATCAAGAGGACGCGCATAAAACAGCCAGCCAATGTTATTGTCGTCCACAAACGACCCTGAACCAGTTTGTCCTGACCGTGCTTGTTTCACCACAGGGTGATCGTTTAGGTTTTTCAGTTCCCGTGCATATTCTCCATTTGGATGGGCCAACACCTGATCTGACTCATTCAATAAAAATGCAAATCCCGTGTTACCCAGCCGCGTAACGCCAACTTGCTTAGTCAAAATATCCAGATCGGTACAGGCACTTGCCACCCCAACTGTGTGAGTTTGTTCGTCTCGAATCGGTGTTCCGACGCAAATCGCCGGCTCATTACTGGTGCGACCAATCAGCGTTTGACGGGCAAATTCATTGCCCACCATTGCTTCTCGAAACCAAACTCGATCACTGTAATCTTGAAGTTCCGTATCATCACTTCGAGCAACATTAAATCCTGTACGATCAACCGTATGAACTAGATACAGGTTTGAATAGACACTGGCCATTTGCGACAAGACCGGTTTTTGCCGGTCAGCCTCCATACTGACAATGTCGGGTTGTCGGCTCAGGTTACGGAGCGCCAAAGTCAATGTTTCATCCCAGCTCAAGACATTATCGGCCAACCCTTCAGCTCTTTGCTGAAGTTCACGCTCTGCTTCCTGACGTAATTCCTGACTAACGGTGTAACTGGTAACAAAAATGGCCACCAAAACAGGTATAATGACTACCAGTAGAACCAAGGCTGTCAGACGGATTCTTAAACTCCGAGAAAACAGTTGCTGCATTTAGACCTGCTCCTATTTCCCTTACTTATTCACTGCCATTTAAGGCCTTGTCGGATGGTTGCTCTCCGCCGACATCAACTAACACATAATCAGCCGAAAAACTCCGTCCCAATTCTGTTGCAGTCACTTTGACGAGTTGTTCCAGACTAGTAGCGGTCCGCATCTTTTCGGCTATTTCGCGGATGGTCTGTTCACGCAGGGCGCGGCGTTGAAGTTGCTCAAAAAGATGCACATTATCCAAAGCAATAGCGACTTGACCCGCCAGGATTTTTTGAATTTGTACATCTTCATCCGTAAATCGATTCGGTTCATCCGTCTGCACGTCTAAAATACCAAGTAAATTCTGGCCACTGATCAAAGGGGTGGCTATTTCAGCTTGAGCATAAGGAAACTGTGACAATTGAATAATTCCCCGTTTTTGCTGAAGATTATCGATGAAGACTGCTTCGCGGACCCGGGCCGATTGCGCAATTGGGGAGTGTTCTTCATTAAGGGCAATGGTTATGCCTTCATAAACCATCTGGTCATATTTACCTGAGGCAACCGCTAACTCAAGTGAATTACTTGTCTCATTAAATAAATAAACTTGAACTAGGCATAAATTGAAACTTTCCAGAGTAAGATCAACTACGCTCGATAAAAGAAGATTGGGATCCAGGACGGTAGAAATTTGAATCCCTAATTCCGATACAATCTCTAATTCTTTGGCTCTTTTCTGGGTAGTCTCAAATAACTTAGCGCTTTGTAACGTACTAGCTAAGGAAGCAGCAAAACTCGTGGCCAATGCCTCGTCATCCGGTCCAAATTCGCCTACTAGGTGGTTAGTAAAGTAAATTCGACCCAGATGCTGATCCTGAAAGATAATTGGTACGCCCAAAAAGTTGGTCATTTGGGGATGATGATCAGGCAAGGGAGTCGAACGGTTATCGTGTTCAATGTTTTCGATCCGTAGCGCCTGCCCTTCTCTAGGGACAACACCTAATAAACCTCTACCTGTAGGCAAATCACCGATTAATTTGGCCTCTTCCTCAGAAATACCGTAATAGAGAAAATGGCTGTATTCACCTTTCTCGTTAAATAGGGCCAAAGCCGCATAACGGGCCTGAACAAGTTGAGCCATATCGCCTAATGATTTTTGATAAGTAGCCAAGCTGGGTTTAGGCTCGCGGCCCATCGTTCTGGTAATATCTTGTAGACGATGTAAGCGTTCACTATACTGGGCTAACTGTTGGCGTCCCCGCTCAGCTTCGGTAGCATTTTGCTGAGCTTGTTCCAGGTTATACAGGTTTTGAACAGCCACCGAAATCTGACTAGCCACGGCTAAAGTATGCCGGATCTCCTTGTCTGAGAAAGATTTTTGCTGCTGATAAATAATGGCAAAGAAACCGTTCCACTGGCCGGCCACGGCAATAGGCATATAAACCAAAGTTTTAGCGTTCAAACTATCATAAAGCGCTCTGGTTTTGGCATCTATCGTTTCTTGCGAAAAGTCATCGATCACCACCGGAACAGGCTGAATGTATTTTTTAAATCCGGGAAATTCGTTGAAATCATATTCGGATCGCACCAAGCTCTCGGAGACATTGGACCATCGAGCCAGCATAAACACCGTGTCAGGCACGACGTCATCGATCGCCATTGCCCGTCCGAAGTGACCAATACTGATATAGTCAGCCTCTGCCGCAATGGTGTAAGATCGAATAACCCCGATGACATCCAGGTATGAATCAGCTTTATTTAAGGCTGCGCTGGCTTCATAGAGCTGTTTCGTTTCAGCCAGAAGTCGTTCTCGCTCCGTTATGTCACGAACATAGCCTAACACACCCTGAATATTACCGTCATTATCGCGTATTGGTGCCTTAATGGTATTTTGAAAGACTCGTTTACCGTTGATGTCAGCCGGTTCAATATCGATAAAGATGGTCTGGCCGGTATCGAAAACTTGGTTGTCATAATTCCAAAACCCAACAATACCTTTGTCTGGGTTTCCTTTTACAATTTCGTCCGGAAATCCAAGCTCTAAATCATCTTTGTTGACGAAGGCATCAATCGGTAGGCCCAGACTATCTGAGTAACCTTTATTAACCATTTGGTAGCGATGTTGCCGGTCTTTGATGAATATCCAGTCCGGAGTAGCGTCAATTACGGTGCGAAGCAAATCTTGCGACCGATTCATTTCCACCAAGGCCTTTTGCGTTTGTTGGTATTGAATAGCGTTTTGCAAAGCCACCGCCACCTGCGAAGCTAGCGTAGTTTTTATTAGGGCATCTTCTTTGGAAAAGCGCCCCACATGCTCCGATTGCACATCGAGGACCCCTAACAATTTATCGCCCACAATCATTGGCACGGCCATTTCCGAACGCGTATCCGGTAACAGTGGGTTGGGCAAAAAGCCCGGATCCTGACGAACGTCATACACAATAACCGCTTGCCTGTGGCGGGCGGCACGTGCCACCAGTGAGTCTTCCCGATTGATTGGAATTCGCCAGCCCTGCGCCACCAAAGCCTGCCCTAACTCTCCCGCGCCAACCGTTAAGCCTAAACTCTCTTCTTGCTCATCCAACAAATAGATGTGGGCATGGTACAAATTAAACCGGCCTTTGGTTAATTCAACAACTTCTTTCAAAAGCTGGTTTACATCTAATATGGTTGAGGTCGCAATACTAACCTGAGCCACCGTCTCCAACTCGGCGGCCCGCTTTAGCAAGGTATTTTCAGCATGCTGGCGGGCGGTCACATCCATCTGAATCCCGACAAAGTTAATCAAATGTCCATCTTCATCAAAGACGGGGTTGATGGTCAGCTCATTCCAGAAGGGCGTTTTATCTTGGCGATAGTTTAGCAAAACCACCGAGCAAGATTTCTGTTGTTTGAGCGCCGTGCGTATGACATCGATGGCCAACGGATCAGTGTCCGGTCCTTGTAAGAACCGGCAATTAGAGCCGATGGCCTCCTCTTCCGAATAGCCCGTTAACTTGGTAAAGCCTGGATTGACATAAATTATGGGATTGTCCGGCTGGTGGGGGTCGCTAATAACCACGCCGATACTGGCATTGCTAATAGCGGTTGATAGACGTTCATTTTCACGCAAAGAGGCTCGTAGCGCTTGATCCATCTGTTTGCGCTCAGTAATATCTCTGATCGTGCCGGTCAAAATCTTTTGGCCATTAGGGAGTTGGTAGGCGGCTTTTTTGGTGGAGATGATATGGCGGTTACCGTAAGCGTCGGTTAAGAACTCTTCATTCTCAATGGGGTGGTCGCTGGCGAACACTTTATTATCTTGTTCCCAAAAAACATCAGCTTCTTCCTTCGGAACAAAATCATAATCGGATTTACCTAACAGATCTTCCCGTTTGCCACCCATAAATTCTAACATACTATCGTTCAACAAAATCCAACGATGCGCTTCATCCTTGGCAAACACCGGGTCGGCAATTGAATTGATAATGGTGTTGAAAAATTCAGCGGAATACGGCAGGTCGGCTTGCAGGTTTTCAGGCTCAAGCGTATCCGGGTCCGCTGTAAGCGGCGGTTGAGACACAGAGAAGTTGAAGGCGTTTAAAACAATGGTTCGAGTTTCTGTTAAGAGCTGCCAGAAAAACTTTCCCGCCTCTAAACTGGTTAGAACCGGGTTAAGTGTTTGCCCTAAACACTCTAGTTCGACCAACTCGTACTTGGCCGATACGCTGTCCGGCCAAGTACTGATGCTATTTTTATTGCGCGGGTCAAAAATTTCAAGCAATGGAGCAGAGGTTTGGTTCTCGCAAGCCACAACCACTGCGTTTAATAGCTTACGAGCCGCAATAATACGGTCATCTTGCGGAGTCGATTGAAAATCATTGCTGTGGTCAATCAGCAATCGAGCCTGAGTTTCGGCCAAACTCGCCAAATTCGCCTTGATTAATCCGGCAAACTCTTTAAGGGGGTGCATGCACAAAAACTCCTTCAATTGGAAAAGGGCAACATAGAGATATTAATTATATGCCCCCGATCTTGGGCTTAGATCGGTTGAGTTTATGAAAACTCTTGCAGGACTTGAGAGGCCAAGGTAGGATTAAGTACTACTTCCCCCTTGGCAATTTGATGGATAGCGTTGACAATATCTCGGTAGCTCTCAGCACCTTTTTTGACCGCATATCCACACGCGCCAGCTTTAACCGCTTCGATAGCGTAGCGGTCGTTTGGATCAGATGAGACAACAAGAATTTTCGCAAATTCATTCTGGGCCATAATGAGTTGGATGGCTCTAACGCTATCTACCACCGGCAAATGTAGATCCATCAGAACAATATCCGGCAGCATTTCTTTGCAGGCGTTAACCAACCCGTGGCCGTCTCTAACAGTGTTAATCACTTTAATATCTTTGTCTTTTTCAAGAAACAATTTGAGTTTCTTGGAAAAATTTACATCTATATCCGCTATTAATAATCTTATAGGTTTACCCATACCCTTATCAGTTCCTTATATTTGAAGTGGAAAAATCGGTTTTGAGATGGTTGATACCAAAATCTTGAGTATGTAAACAAATTATATACCATGTCGGATGGGATTTATAGGGGCAAAGGTACTGAAAAATAGTTCCTTTTAGGGAGACAATAAGTACTTATTTTTGTTGCCCGAAAGTACTTTGAAATCACCCACAAGTCACATTTTGTGACGACTTCCCTTTAAGTCAGCGGATTTTAGCGTTTTTTACCTCATTTCTGTTCCACCAGACCATCTTTGACAGCTCGGATGGCGGCTTCGGTTCTGTTGTTAACTTGCAGCTTTTGAAAAATAACTGACAAATAGTTTTTTATGGTCCTTTCCGATAAATCAAGATCAGTGGCGATATCTTTGTTGCTGGCGCCGTTGGCCACTAAAGTGAGAATTTTCCGCTCTTGATCGGTCAAGTTTTGAATCTTGGGCAGATCCTCTTCCGGCCTTTCGCTTAATCGTCGAAATTCGGTAATCAACCGCACGGTCATTTCCGGGTCGATGACGGCTTGTCCCTGATGCACCTTTCGAATCACCTCTAACAATTTCTTAGTGCGAGTATCCTTAAGCAAATAGGCTTTGGCTCCAGCCTTTAAGGCTTCAAACACATGCTCATCCTGAGGATACATGGTCAAAATAATAATCCCAATGCCACCGTGGTCTCTTAAAATAATTCGGGTGGCCTCAACCCCATCCATAATCGGCATGTTAATATCCATCAAAATAACGCTAGGATTGAGCTTAGAAGCTAACCGGGTCACTTCTAATCCATCTTCAGCCTCGCCAACAATCTCAATGTCTTCCTGCTCTTCCAATAAAGATCGCACACCTTCTCGGAATAGGGAATGATCATCCGCTAACAATATTTTTACTTTTCTCATATTTGACTCATTCCTTTGCACATTATGATGAGTGACAGGGGCTCCTGTTAGAGACTAAGCGGCAGCCAAGCGTAAACCCGGGTTCCTTGGCCCCTTGACGTTTCCACGATCAATCGTCCGCCTACGCCCTCGGCCCGTTCTCGCATTGACGTCAAGCCCAACCCCCTACTGCCATTTCCTTTTCGACGTGTTTCGTAAGCTTGGACCAGATCAAACCCCTGACCGTCATCGATAATTTCCAAAGCAATGCCTTGGGCATTGTCCACGGCCAGTTTGACGGATACCTGGCTGCATTTTGCATGCTGACGCGTATTGGCTAGTGTTTCTTGCAGAATTCTGTACAGGCTACTTTCCACTGCAGCCGGAACTTCTTTTATCTCCCCGATAATCGAACACTCGGTTTTCAAATTCCAGCGCCGCCCAAATTCAGCTACAAATTTTTGAAACACTTCAAACAGCGATTTGCCTTCGAGTTCAACCGGCCGCAGGTCAAAGATATTTCGGCGTATTTCCTCGATATTATCGGTCAGCAGCAGGCTAATCTGATCTAACTGCTGCCCTAACTTACTCTCTTCATCGACCATATTGAGACACCGATCCACTTGGATAAGCAAGTAAGCTAAATTCTGAGCCACACCATCGTGCATATCTCGGGCCAATCGAGTTCGTTCATCCACAATAGCCAGTTCCCTGGTTTTGCCCAACAGCCGAGCATGTTCTATCGCCGAAGCCACCAAAAAGGCCAAGGTTTCTAATGTTTCCAGATCACTTTCGTCAAAGGCATGGGCTTTTGGCTGTTCGACCACAATGATCCCGATCGTTTTACCGGCTGTGACCAACGGCGCAATCATTATCGAGTTAGTAATGCCGGTTGTATCATTAAAGCTGTTGGTATAAATATTTTGCGAGTCGATATTATTGACAATAATCGGCTTTGAGAGGCGAATAACTTCGCCCGCATATGTTCTATGATCTAGTTTGGAGCTAAAATCCGAAGGGATGCCCTGGCTCGGTTGATAAGCACCGTTAGTTTGGGTGGGATCGTAAATACTTTTGATCGATAGTTTCGAGCCGTTGAGCAGCCCGATCGTCACCCACACCCTATTTTTAACGCCTTTCGGACTAAAAATCTGGCCAATCCGTTCGCCGACAACGGCTTGCAGTTCGTCAACATCCAAGCCTTGACTCACAATCTGACTAATTTTCTTAATCGCTTGTAGCCGTTGAGTTCTGGCTTCTACAATTCGTTCCAGTTTGGTTGAGTAGTTATCAACATGATGATACAACCGCGCATTTTCAATAACGGTTGCCGCCTGGCTGGCTAAACTGGATAACGTCCACAAATCCTGATCGCTAAATTTATCAATGTCCGGGCTGCTAATATCAATAACCGCTTCAACGTGACCGTGCACAAAAATAGGGACAATAACTCTTGAATTGACGTCACTTCCGGTAAAGAAGACGTCTTTATCGGGTAAAACGTCATTAAAGACCATTGGCATCCCCGATTTTACCACCTGGCTAATCAAGCCTGGCTTCATCTCCTGCGTCTTGTTCGTCACATTAGGTAATAGATCGCCGTAGTACGCCTTAAGTTTTACGGTTGAACGAGTTAAGTCAATATCAAAGATAGCCACGCGATCGTAATTCATTCGCTCGTGGAGGGCCAGGGCTAAGGCGTCAAATAAATTATCCACGTCAAGAATAGTGGTAATTTCTTGAGACACCTCATTGATCAACTTCAAACGCATCGCCTGACTTTCCCGCTCTTCAAACAATTGGGCGTTTTCAACGGTAATGGCTATTTGAAAGGCCAAGGTGAAAACGTAGCGGGCATCGGCTTCATTGAAGCCGTTGATTTCGTTTTTATCTAAAGTTAAAACCCCTACCACTCGATTTTTGTAGATCAAAGGCACACCAAGCCAGGCTCGAACTTTATCAAGCTCCGGTCTGTCTTCCCAAAAGTCACTGGCTTGGACGTCATTAATGATGAGCGGCAGCTTATTGCTGACCACCCGCCAGGCTGAATTTCTCTCACTCTTGCGATAGACGTTCATCCCTCGCTGATATTCAGATAACCCTCGTGAGGCTGCCGCCACCAAGAAATTCCCTTGCAGTAGAAACAGCGTCGCACTATCGAAATCGACGGTTTTTTGAATTTGACCCAGAATTTGGTCGGTCAGATGATCCAGATCAAGACTGGTGCCAATCAAAGCGCTAACCGCATTGAGCGTGGCCAACCGTTTAGTGGCCTGATTCAAGGCGGCAATTTGGTCTTCAAAACGGTTGGAAGCAATGCCGGTTAAACGAGTCGGTTCGGGTAAAAGCCGCCGAATTTTTTCCACCAGCTGGCTAGGCGTGACCGGCTTAAGTAAAATGTCGTCTGAATTAGCTACCAGCGTTTGAACCTGACTTTGTTCAGATTGGTCGGTTACAATGTTAAGGATGGGCGTTTGCGGCATGAACATTTTCAACCGCAGGGTCAACTCACGGCCATCATCATCGGGTAAATCCAGGTCAACCATAATCAGGTCCGGCTGAATCATAGCACAGTAGTGTACAGCGCTGGGAGTATCCGTCACTGAAATGAAGTTATAATGTTGGCCCAGCATCTCCTGCACAAATCGTTGAGCCTCATCATCATGACTCACATGCAAAATAGTCGACATAACTACTTTCCCTTAAAGCAATAACAAAAAGACGAAAACGCCAACACAGCGCTTTCGTCTCTCCAATCTTAGCGGCAAAAATTTAGGGTATCGCTGGTTTCTATAAGGTCGTTCTTGACGCGATACGTTATTAAAAGGTCAATGCGAGTAATTTTAGTCATTGTTCTCTGCCATTGATGGGAGAACATTACTCATCCGGGTCAACATATCTAACCATTATATTACTGTACTTATGAAAAGTACAGCAACAGCCTAAATTATATGGTTATATAAGGTTAAGTTACTAAACCTCTTGTCTTGAGTAATATCCTCACTTTAATCCGATGCTGGTCAGGCGAGTACGGCGCTACTTTAACGCCCCAAATGAATGACCATTTTAATTTCATTACGTCCCGGCTGTGACCACACTTCCACTTCATCCATCAGATTTTTGATCAAAAACATGCCCCACCCTCTGGGGTAGTTTTCCGGCACATTGCCGGCGGCGGGTAGTGCGGGAATGGGTTGCGTACCTTGATCGACCACGTTAAGGGCCAAGGCCTGCTCTTCAGCGGTTAGCACAATCAACACTTTGGTTTCATCATCGAGCTGATTCCCATGCTCAATCGCATTTATAACCGCTTCACCGACCGCCGTTTTCAGGTCTTCAACCCGATCAGCGGAGAATCCCATCTTATCGGCCACGATGGCTGCCGTGGCAATGGCAATCTTTTCATAACCAAGTTCGCTGGCTAAATAGATTTCAACAATTTTCTTCGGAAAAATACCCATTTGGCCCCCCGTATATGTGCCACTTTTTGCAGACGCGGATTGTCAATGGTGGAGTGGGGCACAGAAGCGTCTCGGTCGGTGTACAAAACAATATTTTTTAAGTGTATCACGTAGGTCTAAGAACTACAATTCTATTTCATCACAACTCTAATTTACCATTTTTAGCGATGGGAAACCATAGTACTTTTTTTCCGCCTTATAGGTCCAATTTGATTAAGCTTAGGATTTGAAGAGGAAGATCCATCCGGTTAAACTGATTGAGGTTGAATAACTTATCTACTGGACGTTAAGTTGCTTTCCTGGAGTCCAGGTAATTTTGTAAAATAACTGCTGCCGCCAGCGCATCGACACCTATCTTGTTTCGTCCGGTTGCCGCTTGCAATAAATGGGCCTCCACCGTTGAGTAACTTTCATCAACGTACTCATACGGGATGGTCAAATTTTCGGCCAGGGCTTCGGTATAGCGCTTAATTCGCCGCGCTTGCGGGCCGATGTCCTCGGGCTGGCCGCTTAATGAATAGGGCAGCCCCACAATCAACCGCCCGATCTGCAATTCGGCCATCAATTGGTGCAGCTTAGCAAAATCTTTCTTTTTGGTCGTTCGGTGTAAAACGCTGTGTGGCTGGGCCAGCAGGCCGCTGTCACTGGTGGCGATGCCGATCCGACGCTCGCCGATGTCCAGGGCCATTAAGCGCAGGTCAATCGCCATCGGCCACAAAGGTTACCGCGTCGTTAATCACCACATCAATCCGCAACGATGAGAAGGGTAACCGCCCCAACCAATCTACCAGCCAACCGGGTCGCAGATCGACCCCCGGCACCGTTGCCAGCGGATATTGCTGCTCCAATAAGCTCTGCGCTTCGCCAATCGACATGCCCACAATATCTTTGGCAATCTCGCGGTCATTGATGTTCGGTACTGCCTTGCCCGAAGCAAATATTTTGAACGTCGCGGTTTGGCCGTCAACATTAAGCACTTCACCCGCGCCGAATTGGAGACCATCCAGGTCAAGCTCGAAACCGGGCGGAATCTGGGCGTCGAGCGCTGCCAGAGCCAGACGGTTGGCGTTATACCCACCGATAACCGTGGCACGAACCACCGCTTGCATTTCACCCCCGAACGTATCAGAAAAATCACCCGAAAACTCACGATATTTAACATCGAGCACGATAACCTGAACGGTCTCCGGCGGAATAAATTCTTGCTCGCTTAAAGAGGCTTTTAGCCGCTCCAACCCTTCCTGCTGAATACGTTGGCGCAAGAACGCCTGGAGCCGTTCCTTATCACTCTCCTCAACAATCCGGGCCGGCTCCATCGACCCGCCGCCAGTGGCCTGCTCATTCACTACCCGAGCCAGCAACGAGTAAGCGCCGTCCACCACCCGGTTGATCTGCGTAGGGGCGACGTTGCCGCGCGGCCCCGTTTCCATCGCGATGACCGATACGGGAGAACTGGTCGAGCCGACACCACTCGGCACGGTTACCGTTTGAAGCGTCCTAAATTCAACCGGTTCCCCGGCAGAAGTCGAAACCGTGGTACTGTAAGGCAAGAAAAACGAATCTTCCGTTCGGTTGATAAACACCACCCGGCCGGTGGCCTGACCAGTGGGAGCCAGTTCGGTTTTGACGGTCTCGATTTCG
>JAGRCC010000494.1 GCA_020433785.1 Anaerolineae bacterium | reverse complement strand
ACATCTCTGGGTTCCAGAAATTGGCCTGGCTCACTACCGGGTGCCCCTATCGAGAATATATGGTGCAGCCGGATAGGCTGCGTTTCGATTTCATCGGTCACCGGGGCGGTTGGCTCTGGATATTTGGCCATTGGCGGCCACAGATAATCGGTGGGGATGGCTTGAATAGCGCCGTTGGGCGTAATCCAACTCAAATGGATGCGTGATCGATCCACCGTATCGCGATAGCGGATGAGCAGGCTGTGCAGCCCGGCGTCCAGCGAAATGGGCGCTTCAGTATACACATCCGGGCCGGTGGTGGTCAGCAGCGATTGGCCATCGATAAAAAGCTGGCCTTCCTGTACGGCCCGCAGCCCCAGCCGATAGATACCGCTCTGCGGCGCCACCAGCGCGCCTTCCCACTCGACCGAGTAAGGCCGCTTCAGCGGGATGAGGTGGAAGTAGGTGTCTAAAAAAGGATCGATCCGCTGCAAAGCCGGCGGCCCTGCCCAGTCGGGATTGGGGTAAAACGATCCCCGCAGGCCGTGATTGGTGACCGGGTTGGTATAGAGCGCCCAAGCTGGAATAAGACTCTCATCATCTTGGCTGGGTGGCTGCCAGTAGAGCGCCGCTTGGCCCTGACCGGCCTCGGCCCGCACCCGGATTTGATGATTCCCTTCCGCCAGAAGCAAATCCTCAATCGTTTCCGCCGTCCCTTCGATGACGGGGATGCCGTCGATTTCCAGCAGGCCGCCGGCCGGCGTCACCAGCCGAAAATCGTACGGGCCGTATTCAGGCGCGTATAAAATACCGTTCCACTCCGCATAAAAATCACGTTCAACCGGGCTGTCTTGCGGCCAGGTGGCATTAATATTAAAGGCGCGGCTCGAAGCCAGCGGGCCGGTGAAGAATTGGGTTTCGGGCTCGGCGGTAGTTGACCAATATCGTAAATCCAAGCCGCGAACGCTCATCAAGTCGTTAGGTTGGAGGCCGACAAAGTAGACGCTCGGTGGGCCTTCCTCGCTGTCTGGTAAAATACGGGGGCCAAAAAAAGTTTCGAACTGGGCGTTTGGATACATTTTTTTAGCGTTGTTAAAGACCCAGACATCATCAGGATGCATAAATATGGCCACCGGATGCCCGGAAGCATCGCGCACCGGCAGCGCATCGGGCAGCGATAGATGCTGCTGCTGCGTTATGGCGGGCGCTAAGAACTGGGTGGTCGGGTGGTTGGTGAGAAACGGCGATAAAATATAGGTGTAATCCGGGCCGAGCTTGGCCATTTGCCGGCCGGTGATGGTTTCCGGGGCGGAGAAAGCGTTCCAAGACGCGAAATCGTTGGCCTGGATGACCAAGTAAGTGTGCGCGTTGATTAGAAAAATGGCCACCGCTGCGGCCACGGCCGGCCCCAAGACCCAAGTTTTGGGCAGCGGCCGCATCACGGTTTCGGCCTCGCGGCCTAAGGCGACGACGGGGAGGGTGACAAAATAAAATATGGCGGGCATGACCGCAATCGAGCGCAGCGACTGCGGCGCTTCGAAATCGAGGCTAAAGATGCCGCCGATGAGCGCCACCGGCAACAAAATAAGGAAAACGGTGTTGGCCGGGTGAAACGGTCGAGCCAGCGCCAGCCCCAGCCCCAAAATAAAAAGAACACCCATGATCGGGTCGAGCATTGGGGCGCCGGGCAGGTTATGCCGCCCGTTTTTGTCTCCCTCAAAATTAAACATCAGCAGGTGCTTTTGGGTGGTCTCCCACAGGGCCTTCGACAGATCAGCCTGATCGCGTTTGGTCAAAATCGAGATTTGCTGGGTGCGATACCAGAAGGCGTCGGGGTTATCCAGAGCAAATTGGACTACCGGCATGAACACCAGCCAGACGGTTAAAATCAACAAGACCGCGGCCATGAGGTAGCGCTGCCAGCCGCCCTGGCGCATAGCGTTTACCACCTGCGTGGTCCAGCGCAGCGCCATAACGCCAACAAACACCACCAAGGCCAAAATGAAAAGCCGAAAAGCGGTGTAAAACGTCAAGCCGAAACCTAAGGCCAGGCCGGCCCAGAGCGCGTCGCGCAGGTAGCCCCGTTTGAGCAGACGCGTCAAAAAGAACAGCGTTAGGAACTCAAAGAAGGGCGTGTCGATGCCGGTCATGGCGATACGGCTAAAGTTAACGTGCCAGCGCGCCACTGCCACAAAGAAAGCCAGTGCCAGCCCGAAGCGCGGCCCATGCAGTTCTCGACCAAAGAGATAGGCGGTCAAGACGCCTCCCAACCCAAACAGCACACTGACGGCCCGCATCGCATAGATCGAATCGCCAAGCCAGCGTAAAGCTAGGGCATAGGTCGCTAAAAAGTGGCCGGTAACATTGATGAGTTGGTAAAACACCGGCCGGTAATTCGGATCGGCCAGCATGTGTCGGGCGGCCAGGCCGGCTTCGGCTTCATCGAACCAGATGCCGAACGGCTGCTGGGTGAAGTTGAACAGGCGCATAAAAAGCGCTGATCCAAAAATCACAGCCAGTACCATGACAATTTGCCGAGTCGGGAATAGGCGGTTTAACTCCGGGCGGAACGGTAAGGCCGGGGTTAACAAGATCGTGCCGGCCACCAACAGCCCCAAACTGGTCAAATAGAGCCACCAGGCCAGATGTAGGCGCGCTTCTTGGCCAAAATAAGTGTAGCTGAGGGACGAAACGACCACCGCTGCCCCAATCAGCCCCAAGCCGACGGTCTGCCACCGGCCCTTGGTTACGGCCAAGGTGTTAGCCAGGCGAGGATTGGCCAAGGAGAATTTAAAGTGGGGATAGGATTGGTGAATAAGCGCCCGCACAAAGAGGACGGTCGCTACTAAATACAGCAGCAGCCCATCCCACAGCGAGTGTTGGGCGAAAGCCATCTGCCCCACCCCGGCCATCGCAATGGCAACCAGGGCCAGGGCCAATCGATTTAAAGTTCGTCGGGGTGGCAGTTGATTAGTTAGCGTCGGCTCATTAGCCGTTGTCTCTAAGCCGGTCGTAGCCACGGGCATCAATCGCACTTGAAAAAAGTTAAAAATTAACCGAGATATACGTCCTTCGGTCTTATTTTTTCCTTGATTGATTATATACGCAAATAGAGGAAGTCAGAAATAGTAACGGGTCCTGTTTTAGGGTTTGGATAGGGTTAATCGATTTAACCTAACCAATTTTTATGATTATTCTCATTACGTTCTTTTTAATTCATTATACACTACACAGTAATGTCAAGGTGAGGCTAACTACAATGCAAAGACCAAAATCATGGCGAACCCATGTCTCCAAAAAATCAAATTCATCCGATACTGAAGAAAAGTCATATCGAGCTATATTTATTGGGGCAGCTATTTATATGGTATTGATGCTGGCTTTATTTATTGGGGTTGTAGCTTACGTCACGGCCCTTTAAAGGCAAAGTCAGCAAATGAAATCAGGGCTAATGGACTTCATTTGCTGACTTATGAGCATGGCTACAGCCGATATCCGATTCTATTCACCGGTTAACATCTCGATCGGGAACCACTCGGCCTCGGGGGTGACGGTTTCTTCCGGTTCAGGACCGGTGTCTTGCCAGGACGGCTCGTTTTCCAGGGTTATGAGCGGTTTGACGCTCATATCGCGATCGCACTCAATCTGGCACGATAGCCGCACCTTACCAAACAGATCACGATCGGTTAGCCGGGTGTACTCTGCTTTGGTCATGACCTCCGGTTCGCCGGTCTCAAACTCGACCCGGCAGGTGGTACAGCGGGCGTATCCCCCGCAGCGATGCCCAATGTTGACGCCACTTTTTTCGATAGCGAGCACCAACCGCTCGCCGGTAGCAACCTCAAACGTTTCCCCATTAATTGTTAAGTTTGGCATTTTTTTCTCCTGTTCTAATAGTGATTAATTTTAGGTAAATTCCGATAGCTAGGGGGCAAGTCCCCACCAGTGCCGATAAATATGGGCCAATTTTTCTAACTCTGAAATTTCAACCCACTCCTCAGCCCCGTGGGCCTGATCAATCGATCCAGGGCCGAGCACCACACACTCATAAGGCCGGCCGCTGTGGGCCCAGGCATTGGTGGCATAAGGCGCGATGGTTGGCGCAAATCCCGACCACTCGGCCAGTTGGCGCAGCCAGGCGGTGTCGGGCGACTGGTAGAACGGCTCGATACTGCCGGCAACGGCCATCGAGACCGGCAGCGGACAGCGCTGTTCGGCCAATGCTCGAATTCGAGCCGTAATTTCAGCCACATTGTCCCCCGGCACCGAGCGCCAGCCAGCATAGATTTGGCAGGAGTCGGGCACCACGTTCGTGCCGGTGCCGCCGTGGATAATGGTGACGGTCATCGTAGCTGTGCCCAGTTCCGGGTGGGGCGGCAGGGCTTGAATGCGTTGGTCTTCGGCGTCTAAAGCCAACACCAGCTGGGCGGCGGCGGTAACCGCATTTTGGCCTAGTTGGGGCGTAGAGGAATGGCTGGCCCGACCGGTCACGGTAAATTCAAAGCGGATGCCCCCTTTATGGCCATAAACGGGGCAGCACATGGTGGGTTCGGCAATAATCAGTTGATGAAGCGGGATTTGCTGCCGATGGATCCAGCGGGCAAAGATGGGCGCGCTTTGTGCCCCATTTTCTTCATCGACCGTGGCGGCGATGAGCAAATTGGCCTGAGGCATTAGCCCTTGTTGGTGCATCGCTTCCAACAGCGCCAAGATAACGCCTAACGAAGCTTTGGTATCTACCGCCCCTCGGCCGTAGACTCGCCCGTCGGCGATGCGTCCGCTAAAGCGGTCGTCGGTCATATGTTCAACGCCGACGGTATCGATATGAACATCCACGGCAATCCAGCGGTCGGTTTGGCCGCGCCAGAGGCCGTAAACATTAGGCCGGCCGGGATGCACTTCCTCGGTGTGAACTTCGGCCCCAAATTGTTCGAACCATTCAATCAAACGCTTTGCCAGGCGGCCTTCGCCGGGCGGGCCGGAGTGCGGGCCGGCCTGCGTTGGGTTGACGCTAGGAATTTGAACTAACTGACTAAGCCATTCGGCGCATCGATTCGGGGTAATCATGGAGTCTCCAGAGTGACGCAGGATGTCTTTTAGTGTAATAACCTCAACAGAAAAGTCAAAATGTTACGGGTCACGCTTGACACGACCTGGCGGCAATATTAAAATTTCGGTTCTATGATATCAACCACACCGGCCCCACTTGTTTCTGTCCGCAATATCCGTAAAACCTTTGGCCCCAAAGAGGCGGTAACCGACGTTAGCTTCGAGGTATGGCCCGGCGAGGTTTTTGGTTTGTTAGGGCCAAATGGCGCTGGCAAGACCACCACTATCCGTATGATTCTTGATATCTTCAAACCGGATTCCGGCGCTATTGAAGTGCTCGGCGGCGCGATGAGCCAGGCGCGGAAGGATCGCATTGGCTATATGCCCGAAGAGCGGGGGCTGTATCCTCACATGCGGGTGCTGGACTGTTTGGTTTACCTGGGCAAACTCAAAGGATTAACCGGCCCCGAGGCGCGACACCGGGCCGAAGCCTTTCTGGAACGGTTGGAACTGGCCGGCCAGTATCGCCAGAAAATCGAAACCCTCAGCCGGGGGATGACCCAAAAAGTGCAGGTTATCGCCGCTGTGCTGCACCACCCGGACCTGCTAATCATCGATGAACCGTTTGCCAATCTCGATCCGGTCAACGCCCAACTGGTGCGTGATATCATTTTGGAGCTGCGCGACCAAGGCAAAGCGGTGATTATGACCAGCCACCAACTGAACCTGGTTGAAGCCTTGTGTGACCGAATTGTGCTAATCCATCACGGCCAGGTGGTTTTGCAAGGTCCGGTGGCCGAGGTTCGCCGCCGCTTTGCTCGCGATATCTTACACCTCAGCGGCAGCGGCCGGCTCGATGCCCTGCCAGGTGTGGCCCATATCGAGCGTCGGAGCGCCAACGATTGGTACCTCACCCTCCTGCCCGAAGCCGACCCCCAAACCATCCTGCGCACCATCATCAGTACCGATCACTTTATGCTCGATAAATTTGACGTGGCTTTACCCTCGTTGGATGAAATTTTTGTGCAGATTGTGCGTGAATAGACCGGCCCGGTCGGTCGGTCGGCGTCTAACGGTACCCCTGAGCGCTCATAGGCGATGATTCGCCCCACTTAAAAATGCGTGCCAGGTGGTTCTGAACCATTCTTTGGGGAGGAGTGGTTTTGAGTTATAATGTAGCCCACGCCGTTATGATTGTGCTTAAACAGTCTTTTACGGCAAGAGCGTTTTTTTATTATTTAACCCCAGTTGCCACCTTTCCGGGAACAAGACCTGACACCTTTCCAAACGGGCCTTAACCCGGCTAAATGGCCC
>JAGRCC010000493.1 GCA_020433785.1 Anaerolineae bacterium | reverse complement strand
GCCAGCAGCGCCAACTGATTGCCCGTCATCGAGATGGCGTTGGCAATGAAGAGGCTGTAGATGACACGCTTAGGATGCACCAGCGGCCTTGAACTTGAAATTGTGGGTAAGGGAGATGTCATTGGCGTAGTTCCAATTCAGGGATTAGGAGATTAGGAGATAGAGAGATCAGGAGATTCTAAAGCTAATCTCTTAATCTCATAACCCGGACAAGCCGGAACCCAAAAGAATTAACCGCTAAAGACGCTATAGACGCAAGAGACGCAAAAGGAAATATAAAAAGCGTTTGCGTCTTTAGCGCCTCTTGCGCCTCTTGCGTTTAATTTTCCGGCTCCACTTCTGGCTTTTTTGGTCAGACGTGGCTGGGTTAGACACTAATCTCCCTCTTCAATATTGGGCAAATTTTACTAACCGCACCTTAGTTAGCGCGTCTCACGGCTGAAAACGGCCAGTAGCTCGTAGGTATCGCGCCGCAGAATAACGTCCAGGGCCGCGTCAGTCGTGATACTCTCGAAAGGAAGGTGCAGCGCCGGCAGACCGTCTCGCTCGATGGCGACGGCCGGCAGGGTGCGGATACGGGGCTCGCGCCGCCAGAAATCGCGCCCGGCCGGGGCATGGAGGGCCAGCCCATCGACCGAAACATACGATCCCTCCTCGCAGCGGGCACAGTAGATGTGCAGTCCGCGTCTGTGCCGGAGGGAAGGGGGCGCATAAGGCGGCATGCCCTGGCGAAGGGGCAGCCACTCGCCGCAGGAGCGACAAGGTGCGCCACCCGCCTGCATGGCATTAAGAAAAAGCGGGTGCATTTTATCGATGAAGCGATTAAGGGCCGGGCGAAAGGCCTTCAGTCCGCCGTAGTGGGAGACATTATCCTGCGAGTGATAACTGTTCGCTTCGATGTTGCAATCCGGACAGCGCAGGGCAAACTCCTCGGCATCCAGCCGCCCCAGCAGTCGCCGCCGGCCACAGTGGCTGCACCAGATGCGGGTTTCACGCCAGAGTTCGCCGGCCGGCACGAAGCCAAAGGTTTCGGCCTCCGGACGCAGTTCGGTCTTCAGCAGCTTCTTGAGCGCCAGCTTGCCGCGATGGACGCGCACGGCAACCGCATTCTCACTCATGCCCAACTCGTCGGCAATGGCGGCGTAGGGCAGGTCGGCCACAAACGTGCGCACCAGTACCTCGCGCGTGCCGGGGGGCAGCAGGGCCAGCGCCCGGTCGAGCAGGAGGACCAGTTCAGCCCATTCCAGCTCGACTTCCAGGTCGAAATCAGCCGCCACCTGCTCCAAAGGTGCATCGGCAGCCTCCGTGGGGCGCACCTCGACTACCGGCACGTGCTTTCCCTGCGCTCGCAGCCAGCGGGCGCAGACATTGCGAGCCACCCCCGACAGCCATGGTCGCAGCGCCCGCGGATCGCGTAACGACTCCACGCTGCGCCAAGCTTCCAGCAGCGTCTCCTGCGTGGCATCTTCGGCGGCGTCAGCATCACCGATGATGGCCGTACAGAGCCGGATCAGGCGGGGGCGTTCGGCGGCCAGAATTGTGTAGAAGTCCGCGTCGGTTTTATGGCCGGGTAAGATCAGGCTCGGTTGGGCCAGTTTATCCGATAGAATGGTGGTCATGATGTCTCCTTGCCATTGCGCTAATAGTATTCTAGCTACAAGTCGCCAAAAACATATAAAACATTACACATTTTTTTGGTCAATTTAGCGAAAGACAGGAAGAGACAGCGGAGGTATCGATTAAACGATCTGGGCAAGGGGACAAAGGAGGCGTAGAACGTAGGACGTAAAGATTCACGTTCCACGTTCTACGTGTCAATAACGAGGATTGGGGGAGAGCCAAACTTCAAGTCAGCCACTCATTCCGGCTGCACCGGATAACCGGCTCCGGCCAGGCGACGTTTGGTGTAGGCGATCACTTCCGGGCCGGCGGCCTCGATGGTCAGCCGGTGGCGGCCTTGGTCGCTGCCCACCAGGCGCACTCCGTCGATTTCGGCCAGTACGCGCTTGATTTTGAGCAGACAATTACCGCAGTGGTAGGTGGGCACAATCCAGTTGATGGTTCGCATGAGGTTCCTCCTTAAACCGGAGCGACAAAGCTTGCTTTGTCTTGAGTTGGAGCGACAAAGCTTGCTTTGTCACACCCGATCAAAGCAAGCTTTGATGCTCCGTCATTATTGTCGGAATACATAGCTCTTTTGCAGCCCGTTGGTCAAGATGACGCAGCCGCCTTTGGCCGGGCAGGTAACACAGGTGTAGTTGGCCGGGTCGATGACATTCAGCCGGCCGCGCTGGACCAACGTCTCTAAGATGCCCTCTAAGGCACTGGCTTCGATGGCCAGCGTCTTACTCAACTCATCGACACACAAGGGGGCGCGGGCCGCTCGAAATTCGGCCATGATTTCCTTAAGCATTAGCCCCACCCCAGGAAATGGCCACCCTGATAGACCAGCACCGCCAGCAGCCAGGCCAAAGCAAATTGGTAGGTTGCCGAGACCCACATCCATTTCTGGCCGTACTCGGCTTTGATGGCGCCCAGCGTCGCCACACAGGGGGTGTAAACCAGAACAAAGATGAGGAAAGCTAACGCCGCCAGCGGCGACAGATTGGCGGTTAGGGCCGCACTGAGCGCCGTATCCTGCTCCTCCGCTTCGGTTTCGACCAGGTTGACGCCGGGAATGAGGCTTACCAGCATTTTGCCGGCATCAACGGTGGCTGTACCAAAGCCAACCAGAATATCGCCGATGTCTTCGCCAAAGGTTGTCGGTTCCGGGGCCGGTTCTTCGCTTTCGGCTTCGCCCACGTAGATTTGCGACATCGTGCTAACAACGACCTCTTTAGCGATAAAGCCGGTCACTAGCGAACCTGTCGCTTCCCAGTCATCAAAACCGGCCGGAGCGAAGATGGGCGCGGCCACAGCGCTGACCTGGCCGAACAGACTCTGGCGCGGACTCTCGACGCCCCAGGGCATATTCATCAAGAACCACAGCACAATCGACACGGCCAGAATAACCGTTCCGGCTTTATTGACAAACT
>JAGRCC010000492.1 GCA_020433785.1 Anaerolineae bacterium | reverse complement strand
CGCGGCCAATAAAGCTAAACAGAAAACCGACCATTTGACCGGTCTGTTCATCAAAAGCGCCTAAAACCACCCCGCCATTCGTCGCTGCGGTTTTTAGAACGGGTGGATACAACCCTAGTGAGGCATCATCAAAACCCCAGATTTCTTGTTGAAGTTGGCGAACAGCTAGCATTTCCGCATAGGACTCAAGATCGCGAATCTGGTACACCCAGCGCCTCCTTTAAAGTAGATGTAGGACAAATCGCTGATTTGTCCGGGTTGGAACAAGTCCACGACTTTTTTTGCCGTTTCAAGGTCTGGAGCATCAAAACAGCGCTTTGACCGACTTAACAAAGCAAGCTTTGTCGCTCCGTTACATTTTCATTGTCGATTAATGAACTTCATACTCCCAAAAATGAGCAAAGCGCACAGGTCGGTTTTCACAACACTGTGCGCTCATAAAAGCCTTTATATATGAAATTGTAATACTAACACTTAACTTTTTGCAAATAAGGGAGTGAGGGGATGGATAGATGGCTGTTGGTTGGTTATAGGTTGATTGGTTGACTCGGTGTTGGTTAGCTAGTTTGTTCAACTCCAACCAGATAGTGATGGCGCAAAATATTATCCCTGGGTTTAAGCAGAATGCCGTCGATCTCGCTGCACTTTTCGTCAAACTCCTGGATATTGAGGTAGCAAACGGTCGGTTTCTGATCGAGTTTTTGCTGATAGCGCCGCGCGGCCTGATTGATTTTGTCTACAATATTTCGGTTTGGGTCGCTGTCGAACCAAAGTAAGCCTTCTAACATCGTTGTTACTCCTGTGAATCTCGATAGATTAGCCAGTCGCTGCGAGGAAAAATCTCGCATAGGTGAAGTAGTTGGCCGTCGGATCGCACCCAGTAGTGATGCATGCCGTGGCTGTCAGAGCGACCGGACATCGTTTTACACTCATTGATCGCATCGACGTGGTACACTCGCCCGCGCCAGGTAAATCGAGCCGGAAAGAGATTAAACCGGCGTTCCAACATTTGAATAGGTTCAGGGTGTTCGTTCATGGTCACTCCCATATTGATGGTAAGATGTCGCCAATACCTTCAGTTGTTTCTTGGCCGATAACTCTAAAATCGCGCGTACCCGGAGGGGTAGTGGGGGCCAACATCGGCGCCGGGGCTGTGTTGGAATAGCCGTTGGGACTCTGCCCGTTAACCACGACAACCGGGGGATAGTGGCCATAGCGACCTTGGCCATAACCCATTTCTTCAGTCTGCTTGTCCCGTTGGCGGAGAACCCACACCAAGATAACGCTGGTTGGAATCGAAGCCAGCACACCGCAGATTATCCCGATGATCACCGCCATGGCATCGGGGCTGAGGCGTAAACCTATTACAACCGCCATTACGACAACGAATGTAACCCCTGTCACAAATAAGAATTTTTTCATGGTTTTTATTCCTTTGCCACAATGGCCTTTGAACTCACTTGATCAATCTCAGTTGATGCCCTAACATCAACCCTAATCCTTTTCGTTTCTGAGGCGGCTTATTTTGGGCCAGAACCATCGTCGGGGATTCGACGGGCCGGCCATCTGTTCCTGTAGCGGCCAGGGGTTGGGGTTGGGGTTCGGGTTGCTGGGTCAGCCAGCGGCGACTTTGACGCATACCCGAGCTCATTCGGTTGACGATTTGGCGAATCTCCGGCTCACTGATGTAGGCCGCTTGAAAACGCGTGACGTGTCCTTTAGCAACCAACAAAAAATCGCCCCGGCCCAGCAGTTTCTCAGCCCCGGTTCCGGGAATACCAGCGGCAATTTTAGCATCATCGGCGCTGGCGACGCTGCCCACCAGCCGTACCGGAAAGTTGCTGCGAGTCAAACTGCCGATACTGGCCGCCAGCGGTTTTTGGGTGCAGGCCACAATATGCAGCCCGGCGCTGCGGCCTCGCTGGGTTAGCCG
Source organism: Anaerolineae bacterium (assembly GCA_020433785.1). The sequence goes on along the minus strand of JAGRCC010000492.1, from coordinate 847 downwards.
GGTCATCAAGCGATCCATAGCCTTGCCGCCCTGCTCCATTAAATCGGCCACTTCATCGATGAAGATGATAACCCTAGGTTCGGAGATATTTTCTCTATCGCGGCGCACCATCTCTTCGACCATTTCACCTAACAAAAAGATGGCTTGATGGACATCTTGCACAGCCGGACGTAAAAGGTGGGGCAAAGCCGGGCCACTATGGCCGCCTTCAAACGTAATGAACGGATCGAAGCCGTTGCCTTTGGGGTCGATAAAAACCATCTGAACTTCGCCCAAACGATTGTGCATCGCCAAAGACAGGGCGATACTTCTGGCCAGGGCGGTTTTACCGGAACCGGTCGTGCCGGAGATCAACACGTGAGCCACTTCCGGCGACGGCAACCGTAAGAGCAGCGGCAGCCCCGATTCGTCCATGCCTAAGATAGCGGTCTGTTTGGGTATTTCTTTTACTTGACGGCACAAATTTACCAGGCGAACCACCTGCGCATCCTCACGCGGCACATCGACCTGAACGGCTGCACCCTGCCGGGAAACTCGAACGCGAGGCGCGCCTAGCCTCAAAGCCAACTCTTCTGACAGCCCCACGATTTTGGAAACTTTGGTCGAAATCTCCGGGAAAACCCGATAGCTTATCCAGCGAGGGGTAACGACGCCGCCCGTAACCCGCCCCGGCACGCGATGGCTGGTCAAGACCATCTCGATTTGATCGGCCTGGTACTCTAACACCCGACGCATATATATCTCCGGATCGAGATTGTCCCTGGGTACAGGATAGTTTTTATTTTCGAGCATGTCATAACCTGTTACACCCTTTTATTTAGTCGTGGTCGTCTACGTGGGGCTGATG
>JAGRCC010000040.1 GCA_020433785.1 Anaerolineae bacterium | reverse complement strand
CCTCAATCCGAGTTGCCTCGCCCCTACGCTGCACCTGGACAAAAGTTTCGGGTTCAAACTGAACGCAGTATAGTATGATCATTTAACCCCGTACTGAGCGGAGCGGTGAAAGCCTGAAAGTATTTTTAAGGTTCTCTCTCTAATTGTTTAGCGGCCTGACTAGTTGCCAGTCACCGGCATTCCAGGTGACGGTATCATAAATATGGGGCGCAACGCCCTGTAAATCAACACTAATCCCATAGGCGTCGGGAAAGGCGATGAGCGGGATCTGGGGTAGGTCTTGTTCTAACACAATGGCCAGTTCACACAGCAGCGCCCGACGACGATTATTAGGTAAGGGTGTGTATAACGCATCAAAAATATCGGCCAGAACCGGGTTGCGATAACGCATAACGTTCAATCCGGCTTCGGGATTATTTCGGGACGGGATGCCGCGCGGATCAAACATGTCGGCCATATAGATGGTTGGGTCAACGCCGTAATAGCCGTTGTCCCATAGATCCATATCAAACTGGCCGTGCAGTTCAATGCCATCATCGGCCCAAACGTCCCATAACTTCCCCCCTTCAACCACCTGGCGATTAATCTTAATGCCAACGTTAGCCATCATCTCCTCGACGAGTTGATGGGCGATATTCATTTGCTCCCCGAACTCAAGATAGGTGTAGCTGTCAAGCACGAAGGGCGTTCCTTCCGGCGCTGTACCACACCCCTGGCAGCGCCGCACCGGATCATCGGGATCGACTAGAACCCAGCCCTCTTCATCGAGCAGAGCGTTGGCCAAGCCTGGATTGTACTGATGCTGAGGAATATCGCAACCAAGCTGGGACAGTTCGGTATTGATGGGCCGGCCCCGGTTGTTAAACGCTTCGGCGTTGAGCCGACCGATATCCATTGCCGCCCGGATGGCTTCTCTAATTCGAGGCTTGCTCAGCATCGGATGAGGCGCGCTAGGATTGCCTTGATTGGCCGCACTTAAGTTGAAAACCAGGCGTAACACAAAACGAGCCGGATTGGTCCAATACATAATGGCGGTGCCGCTGTTTTCAATATTGCTAATGGCCGGTTCTTCGGGCCATATCTCCAGTTGGCTATCGCCTCGTTCCAAACTGCGGTAGCGGCGATCCGGGTCAGACTCGATTTGAAAAACGATTTGCGACGCCAGCGGCCGCTCAGGCACAAAGTAGTTCGGATTGGGCGTAAAGGTCAACCGGACGCCGGGTATCCATTGCGATAGAACAAACGGCCCGGTGCTGACCGGCTCGAAGTTGCAGTCCCAAAACAACATCTGATCGGTTGCCCCGCACTGGTGCGCCGGTAGAACCCCTGTCCCAATACCGCCAAACTGGATGAGATAGTTCGGATAAAACTCGCTGTATTTGACGATGGCCGTAAACGGATCGGGCGTTTCGATATCTTCGATTAAATCGAAACCGGGCGCCCAGATGCCGCTGTCGCGCAGCGCTTCCCAGGTAAAGCGAACATCGGCCGAGGTGAACGGTTCATTATCGCTCCAATAGATATTGGGACGCAAATGCCAGATCACGGTCTTCCCGTCTTCGCTCAACCCGCCGTTAGCCAGAGTCGGCAGGTCAGCCGCCAGTTCAGGGTAGTAGTTGCCGTCCGGTCCAATTTCGGCTAACGCGCCGAAAACCAATTCTCCCACAAGTTCCTCATACCCGGTATCGTTGAGATAAGCATTAAAACTGGGTGGCTCGATAGGGATGGGAATGACTATCGCATCATCTTCGACATCGACAGCTAGAGCAAGAGGGGGCAGAGTAGGTGTGGGTTCCGGGGTTACCGCAACAGGGGCAGGTTGCTCAATGAGTTCACAGGCCGTTAAAAACAGGATAACTATAAAAATGGAAAAGAGCCTGAGGTAACGCAATATGGAAAGTTGTATCTCGATCACGAGTTAACATTGACATCCATCTGATCCAAATTTTAACACACATCGATATTGTAGTCTGGCTAGAAAATGGTGCAAATTCGATTGCCAGTATAGGCGATTAGCCCAGATCATTGTCTAGCCGGAAGCCATAGCCGCGCACGGTGACGATAAAGTTGTGCTCCGGTTCCAGTTCGGCCAGACGTTGGCGTAGGCGGCGCACCAGGGCATCGATGGCATCATCGGTTACCCCTTCCGCCGAATCGCCCGGCCAGACGGCCTCGATGATCTCAGAGCGGCTGTAGACCTTGCCGGGCTGTTCGACTAACTTCTCAACTAACTGGTACTGCTGGTTGCTGAGGGCCGGGGAGATTAACTGCCCGTGGATGTAAATCTGGCGCTCGCCCGGATCGATTTGCAGGCCCAAGCCACGTTTGCCGCCGGGCAGAGGCGCGGTGGCTTCGCTATCGACGTAGATCAGTTCCAGGCCAGGCGCCAGTTGGATGATGTCGCCGTCGTTAAGCGGGTAGGGGTTGACCACCCGCTGGCCGTTGATAAAGACGCCATTCTTGCTGCCGGCGTCTTCTAAGTAAAACTGGCCCTGTTTGCGGCGCAGAATCGCGTGCGTGCGGGAGATCCAGCGCACCGGAATGCTAATCGTACAATCGGTCGAACGGCCGATGGTAATTTCAGAAGTATGGTCGTCGTGCAAAATCCACTGATCTTTGATGATTTCTTCCTCTTTCCAGATCAGAAGAGCCTGTTCAGTTTGTAGATTTCTCACTTGAACCTCCTGTTTGACAGTAATTTTGGTTTGGGATAATCTTAAGCTCAATCGGGTTTTCCGAACTTTGCATTGTGAGAGACATTCTTGACGATACATCTTAAGCCGGGTG
>JAGRCC010000491.1 GCA_020433785.1 Anaerolineae bacterium | reverse complement strand
GCGCCGACCACAAAGCCAATTTGAACCGACATCGTCAGCCAGGCTACGTCACCGCCGCTCAACTGCCAGGCTTCGGTCAAGGCGGGCGTTACGGCCGAGGCCGAAAACCACAGACCCATTGCCAGTAGTTCGGCCAGGGCCAGCAGTAGGACCGTTTGCCATTTTTTGCTCATGTTTTCCTCGATGAAATTATTAATCCTTATTTGAATGCTGATTGACGCCGGTGGGGCAATATGCTATACTCTGCGCCATTCGCCGCCAGACCGGTTAGATGTATATCTAGCATCGCGTTAACAATAATAGAATATTTGATTATCGTCTAAAACAAGGAGTGTTTTATGAGTACTGTTAAATATTATTTACCCGAAGACCGTATTCCCAAAGCCTGGTACAATATCCAGGCCGATTTACCGGAGCCGCTGGCGCCCCCGCTGCACCCCGGTACCCATCAGCCCATCGGCCCCGACGATCTGGCCCCGCTTTTTCCAATGGCCCTGATTATGCAAGAGGTCAGCACCGAACGCGAAATTGAAATCCCCACCGCCGTGCGCGATGTTTATCGCCAGTGGCGGCCGTCACCGCTGTTCCGGGCGCGACGCCTGGAGAAGGCGCTCGACACGCCGGCCCGGATCTACTACAAATATGAAGGGGTCAGCCCGGCCGGCTCCCACAAACCGAACACCTCCGTACCGCAGGCCTATTATAACAAACAAGAAGGCGTTAAGCGACTCACTACCGAGACGGGCGCAGGCCAGTGGGGTTCAGCTTTGGCTATGGCCTGTGCGTTTTTTGGCTTGGAATGCAAGGTCTTTATGGTCAAGGTCAGCTATCAGCAAAAGCCATACCGGCGTGGGTTGATCGAAGCCTACGGAGCCGAAGTCATCGCCAGCCCCAGTACCGAAACCCAGGCTGGTCGGGCCATTTTGGCCGAAAATCCTAACTCGACCGGGTCGTTGGGGATTGCCATTTCCGAAGCGGTCGAATTGGCAGCGCAAGACCCGGAGGCTAAATACAGTCTGGGCAGTGTGCTCAACCACGTGCTGATGCACCAAACGGTCATCGGCCTGGAGTCACTGGAGCAGTTTGACATGGCCGGCGACTACCCGGATGTGATTGTCGGCTGCACCGGCGGTGGATCGAACTTTGCCGGACTGGCTTTTCCGTTTATCGGGCGCAAACTGCGCGGTGAGGCCGACGTGCGGGTGGTGGCCGTCGAGCCGGCGGCTTGCCCCAGCCTGACTAAAGGCCGGTTTGCTTATGATTTTGGCGATACGGGCCATTTGACGCCGCTGGTCAAAATGCATACCTTGGGCAGCACCTTTGTGCCGCCCGGGTTCCACGCCGGCGGGCTGCGCTATCACGGCATGGGGCCGTTAGTCAGCCATTTGCTGGACCTGGGGCAAATTGAGGCCACGGCTTATGACCAGCTCGAAACGTTTGCCGCCGGCGTCCAGTTTACTCGGGCTGAAGGTATTATCCCTGCGCCGGAGGCCAATCACGCCGTTGCTGGGGCCATTAAAGAAGCCCTTCGCTGCAAGGAAGAGGGTAAAAGTGAAGCGATTTTCTTCAACTTATGCGGGCATGGTCATTTCGACATGCAAGCTTACATTGATTACAATGCGGGGATGCTGGAAGCCTACGAATACCCTGAGCAAGAAATCGCGATGGCGCTGGCCGGCCTGCCGAGTTTTGGCTAAAGATGGAGACTGGAGACTGGAGATAGAGATTAGAGATGGGGAGATTATTTTTGGAATCACCTGTATCGGTTAATCTCTTAATGCCTCATTAACCATCGCCTGATCTTAAAAAGCCCGGAGTCTTCAAAAACTCCGGGCTTTTTTTACTGTCGCGCGGCAATCTCGACAGATTGGCGTAGTTTGACGATGCTATCGGGGGGATAGTAGCCTTTGCGGAGAGATACGTTGGAATAGACCAGCGTCCGAGGGCCGACCAGACTACCAGGGTTGAGGACGGCGTTGCAGCCGCTTTGGGAGTCATCGCCCATGATGGCGCCCATTTTGGTCAAGCGGGTATCGAAAGTGTTGCCATCGATAGTGATTTTGAGGGTAGGCCGTTTGCCGGTGATGGTATCTTTCTCGCTGACCAGCGTCAGGTTTGAGAGCTTGGTACCGGCTCCCAAATTGACTCGCGCCCCCAAAATGCTGTCGCCCACATAAGAAAAATGGGGCGCGCCGGCATCGTTGAGCATGATCGAGTGTTTGATCTCGCTGGCATGGCCGAGGATGCAGCCATCGCCCATAATAACCTGTCCGCGAATGTAGGCTCCATGCCGTATGTGGCAGTTGCGGCCGATGTAAGTTGGGCCGAAGATACAGGCGCCTTCTTCGACGACTGTGCCCGGTCCAATCACAATATTGTCGCCGATAAGTTTGGCGCTGGAGGCGACATCACCCTCAATCGAAAGCCGCTGCGTCTCAAAAATCTGGCCGAGATAGGCGTTAAGCTTATGTAACCCCTCCCAGACATATTCTAGGTTGGCAAACAGCTCGGCATGTTCAAAAGATGTTAGATCAAAAAAGTCAGTTGGTTTTAGCATTATCCTGTAAATCTCCACCCTCCTAAAAAAATTTAGACACGAATTTTCACTGATTTTACCCAGGTTGCTCCCTGACAGACACGACAGGTTTTGGAGATACCTTTCAGAGCAAAATCAGGGTCATTCGGGCCATTTAGCCGATTTAAGGCTCGTTTGAAAACCTGTCAGGTCTTGTTCTCGGAAAGGTGTCAACTTGAGTTATTAATATTGTGGGGCATATTCACTTGTAATGCAAGAAACGAAATCGGTCACTCCGCCACCACTCTCACGCCGCCCAACGTAATCGAATCGGCCTGGATCGATGCGCCGTCATTCTTTAATAGGCGTAAACGCTGGCCGGTATCACTATGATACAAGCCGACTACCAGGTGATAGGCGCCGGGGGAGGCGTCGGGAGCGATGGTGAGGGGATGACTGTCGGTAATGCGTTGGCCGGGTTGCCAGGTCGAGGTGGGGGCCGCGCCGTTGTCCGGTTCACTATCGTGTTGGGCGGCGCGCTGATCGCCATCGCCGGTGAGGTGAACGAAGACTTTGTAGTTGGCGCTAGGTGTCCGGCGCGCTTGCCAGAATAGAGTCAGGGTCAGAGTATCACCGGGTTTGACTTGCTGTCTATCGAGATCGTAACCGGTTAGGATGATGTTATCTTCGAAAACGAGTTCTTGCGGATTGGGCAGGTCACCCGGCCGCGGCTCAATCACAATCCGGCCGAACCGCACGTTATCCGTTCCCGATGAAGTTGACAGGCGGACACCGGTTGTGTGGTCGTACAGCCCGACCTCAAAACGCGCTTGTACAGGGGCGAAAGCGATACGCGGCAGCCGCAGCACATAGGTGTCGGCCAAAATGGCGCCCGGCTGCCATTGGCTAGTCGGGTAGACCCCCGGGCCGGGGAACACGTTGCGCTGGGCGATGATGAGATCGTGTTCATCCAGCAGGTGAACGAAGACGGTGTAGTCGGCGTCGATGGGTTGATTGCTGCGCCAGTAGAGAGTCAGCGGCAGGGTGTCGCCCGGCTGTACGGTTGAAACGCTGGTTTCATAGGCCAGCAGTTGAATCGACTCGCCCAGTGTGGCCTCGAGCGGTTGGGCTGAAGCGGGCAGTTCTGCGAGTAAGGGGGGACCAGCGTAGGCCGGGGCAATTACCCCCCACGGCGTCCACGCTGCCACTACAAACAGTCCAATCACCGGCGCAAATTGCCAGCGTCGAGGGATGAGGGCCGCCCAGCCCGTCGTCCAAAAAATCACCAGCGAGGCCAAAGCCGGAAACAGCAATCGACCTTGAGTAGCCGGGGTGCGCATGGTCCATTGAATAAACCCCACCACGAGAATGATCAGCCAGCCCAACAGGATTGGCCATGCTGTTCTAAACTGCGGTGAAAAAAGCTCGACTCGGCGGGTTGGACGGAATAGCGTTAGCGACAAACCGGCCAATCCCAACAGCAGCACAATATTGAAAATCGGGTAAAAGATAGCTGGCAGTGGCACGGAAAAGTAGCCAAACAGACCCCAAAATGATCGCATCAGTCCGGGTAGTTCGCTGAGTAACTGTTCGGTGGTAGGCGGCACGGGGCGAGCGCCCATCATCTTGACCATGATTTCCGTGCCGGTCCAATCGCCATAGAGTTGGAAGTTGCGCCAGTACCACCAGCCCGCAACGGCCAGCGCCAGCCCGCCCACAATCATGTTCCCAAGAATGGCCGTGCGCCAGGATCGAGACCTGACGCCTAAGATAAGCAGCGTTAAGCCTACTAACCCTAGTAGCCCCAGGCCGCTCACTTTGGTCAACATCGCCAGCCCCACGAGGACGCCCAATATTACGAAATCCTTTAACCTTATTCCTCGTGAGGCTAAGCGGGTTAACTTGAGGAGGATTAAGGAGGCCAATAAGGTGATCAGGTTGTCGTTATTGACCGAGGCGGAGATAAAGAGAAACATCGGATTGAAGGCGACGAAGGCCATGCTTAACAGCGCCAGATGGGGCTGATCGGGCCAGATGTGGCAGGCCAGGGCGTAGATGGCAATAATCGTGCCAAGGCCCAGGGCGACGGAGAACAGTCGGGCCAGGTGAATCGCTAACACCGCGCCGCGCCAGGGCCACCGTTCGGCGGCGGTGTGGACCACAATATTGGCGTTGCCGTCGGGGCTAACCAGGCCGATGTCGGCGTGGGGGTTGCGGTCAATCAGATCGGGCAGGTTATCGGTGGGGATGGGGGCGGTGAGTAGAGCCGCCAGAGCGTAGTAGAGCGGCGGCTGGCTGCCCTCTTGCTGCCAGAGCTGCGGGGTGGCCGGGTTTTGAACGGGCAGTTCGGCCGTTTGGGCCAGATGCCAGACAAACGGGTAGTGCCATAACTCGTCGGGCGATTCGAAAATAGGGGTAACGATACTGTAGATCGTCGCTAAAAAGGTGAATAGAAGCGCGATAAAAATCGCGTGGCGGTGTGGATACAAATATGATGAGGGGTTACTGAATATCGGCAAGGCGGTCGGCAACCTCCGGAAGCGCGGTGAGTTCTTCATACAGCCGCTGGGCGATGTAGTCGTTACCGCTGACCGTGTAGTGGCCCGCCGCGCCGGGGAAATCAACTTCGCCTTCGCGGAGGAAGATCGCCGGCACGTCAGCGGGAGGTAGCGCGCGGAAGTCGTCAATCAGGTCGATGAAGGGGATGCCCAAATCTTGGGCGGCCAGACGTACTTTTTGCCGCCACTGCTCGGTGTCGCCTTGAGGATCGGGCTGGTAATCGTTTAACGTTGGGAGGTACACTAACACCAGGATGCTGTCTTGGGCGCGGTTGAGCTGCTGCAAATCTTTAAGAATGCTCACGTTGACTCGCTCCAGCAGCCAGTCATTCTGGGTTAGTTCGTTGTTGGTCTCGGCCTGGGCGGAATTCTGAAAAAACTGGCTTAATAGCTGCACGGTTTTGAGCTTCTTGATCGACTCGCTGTTTTGGGTTAGCCACGGTACGTAAAAGGCCCGCTGGGGGACAGGAACATTGTCTACCACCAACCGGCCATCTTCAACGTCGAGTAGGGGCTTACCGTAGCCCAGAAAGCTGTCGGAGCGCATCCGTTCAAAATCGTTAGTGATGAAGGTGAACAAATGCACATCGTGAGCCAGGGCAGTTCCGTCGCGTTTGTACCACAGATAAGCCTGATCGACGCCGTAGCCGCCCTGGCCCATGTTCACGGTTTGCAGCCGGCTGTCGAGCGCAGCCAGCCGTTGGCACCAGGTGTGGTTGTTATCGACGCCGTAGCCTAGAGTGAAGGAATCGCCGGAGCAGATGAGCCGCAGTTGGCCGGTGGGTATAGTTTTGCTGAAATCCTCATCGTTGCGAAAACCCTGGGCGTTGGTTTTTAAATGCAGACCGGGGCCGTACATATTTTCAATATTAACATCCGGCCGGTTGACCCAACCCAATTCAGCATCGTATTGAGTGTGAGTCCGTTCGGCGACGGGCGGGGTGGCAGCCACCGATTGAAAGAAGAGAATGTAGCTGGAGAGACCTTCGATTAGTAGAAAAATGACAGCCACGGCGATGAGGTTGAAGAGGAGAAAGGTTACTATTTTTTGGGTAGTACGTATTATGGGTTTCATATGATCTATTTGTAGGTGTCGTCACGTTCTTATAAATCAATCAATTAATCGGGGCATAACAAAGCAAGCTTTGTTGCTCCGACAAATTACCCGATTAAAAGTTAAAATCGTACCCACGTGACGACGAGTTGGACCGACTCACGGATTATAATCAGGATGGGGGCATAGTTCAAACTGGTATTTGGGGAATCAAAACACCCGCCGGGATGGATCTCTGGCGGGTGTTGGCGTTTAAGTTAATGATAGTCTGCTTTATGAGCAATCATACCGGTCGGGGCGGGTGATGACACAGTAGGTGGCGGTAGCCCCGCCGCGATTGATGAAGCGGACGTAATATTTTGTGTTGGTTTGAATGGGTCCTTGCCAGATAAACTCGGCGGTTTTATCGTTGCCGTCACGGTTGCCCTGTTTGGTGGCCATACCGACATTCGGTACTTGATTGGCCTCTTTGGGCGGCCAAACAGGAATATCGTTACTAATATAAACGATGATTTCAAGTTGGTCCGAGTTTTGGACAAAGGCAATGAGGGTCGCTTCCTTTTCTTGATTGGAGTCGAAGGCGTACCATTTTTCGCCACCCCCGCCTAATGTTCCCCAGAAGTTACTGCCCCATAATGTAAAGTATCCGAGGCCATTATCAGAAACTTTTGTTGCGGCCGGCGGCGGTGAAGTGGGGGAGGGTTTCGCCTCATCGGTAGGCGAGGGTTCCGGGGTGTCGTCGGGGTCGGGATCGGAGGGGCTAGGGGACGGATCGCCAACGACTTCCAACTTGCGGCCATTGAGTTGGCCTTCGAGCAGTTGGCCGGAGGACAGACGATAAACTTCAACATCGAGCGGATCACCGGGATCATGGCTGCGCAGCGCATCGCAATATTCGCGCATGGTGCCTTCTTGGGCCAGCACCTGATCTTCCAGCGACATAATGAGATCACCGCCTTCAATGCGGGCTTTATCGGCTGGAGAGCCGGACTGAACCGATTTAACCCAGATACCTGAAAGACCCGTTTCCTGGTTTAAGAAAGCCTGGCCGTTGATGCCGATGGCCTCAAAATTTTCTTCCTCACGCAGGCGGGCGATGATATCACGCGCCTCGTCACGAACGATGGCCCGGTATTGAATGCTGACGCCTTGCCGATTTAAATCGAAATTGGCATAATTGACGGCGACGACGCGGCCGTCTTCCGTCACCAATGGCCCGCCGGAACTGCCGGGATTAATGGTCGCATCGTGCTCGATGACACCGCCGACCGAAGCCCAGTTCGTTTGACCGAAAGCCTCTTGCTTAGAGACGATACCTGAGGTTAGCGTAAATTCCGGGTCACCCAACGGGTAGCCGGCGGCATAAACCGGCAGCCCCGGATAGATATCG
>JAGRCC010000490.1 GCA_020433785.1 Anaerolineae bacterium | reverse complement strand
CTTTGGGGGGCCGGGGGGGCTTAACTTAATGGCAGTGCCCCCTAACAGGGGGAGGCTGGGAGGGGGTAGACTCGTCGTTGGCTCCCTGACCACGTAAGCGACCAGCCGCTTATCGCCCGGTTGATCTTCACGCGCCAGAACCGTACAGGCTTGCACCGCCGGATGCTGCGTCAGCACAACCTCAATTTCGCCTAACTCAATCCGCAGCCCCCGAATTTTGACCTGATAATCTTTGCGGCCCAAAAACTCGATGTTGCCATCCGGCCGGTAACGGGCCAGGTCACCGGTCTGGTAGAGCCGTGCTCCTGGCTCGCCGCTAAACGGGTCGGGTACGAACCGTTCGCTTGTGCGCCGGGCATCCAACAAATAACCGCGACCCACGCCGACGCCGCCCACACACAACTCGCCGACCACCCCAATCGGCATCGGCTGGAAGTGGGCATCCAGAATATAGAGCTGGGTATTGGCTACCGGCCGGCCAATCGGGACGGTGGTTGCGGTCGGCGGCGGCGGCTGGTGAATGGGATAGAAGCTGACATCATCGGCACATTCCGCCGGGCCGTAGGCATTGAGCAGGGGAATGTTGGGATAATGATGCAGCCACTGGCGGCACAAATCGGGCGGTACGGCTTCGCCGGTAGGGATTAACCAGCGCAGGTTGGCCAAGTTAGTCCGGTTGTTGTCGTCCGCCGCCACCTGGTCCAGGATAGCCCGCAGGATCGCGGGCACGGTTTCAAAGATGCTGATGCCGGTCTGGTTCACCACCTGCCATAAGCGGGCCGGCTCGTGAGCGATTTCATCATCGACAATACGGATTTGCCCCCCCACTAACAGCGCGCCCAGAAATTGCCAGACCGAGATATCGAACGATTGGGAAGCGTTCTGCAGAATGATGTCGTCTGCTGACAGGCTCAACTCAGCGATGATGAGGTAGAGGTGGTTGAGCATCCCTTGATAGTCGATCATCACGCCTTTGGGCAAACCGGTCGAACCTGAGGTAAAGATGACGTAAGCCAGGTGCCGGGGCGTACAGCGGAGCGGCAGGTTGTCGACCGCTTGGGTGGCCGGCGGCAGGTGCTCAAGCGGCAAAACCGGCGGCACTATAATGGAAGAGAGCGTATCTAACGCTTCGGATAGAGGGGGGCTAAACTCCGCTGTCGTTAGGATGAGCGCCAGGTGGCTTTGCTGGATGACGGTCCCCAGCCGCTGGGGTGGATAGCGCGGATTAAGGGGTAGGTAGACGCCGCCGGCTTTGAAGATAGCCAGGATGGCAATGAGAAAGTCGAGGTTCCGTTCGGCCAGCAGACCGACCAGACCCTCAGGCTGAAGCCCGTGCTCGATTAAAACCCGGGCCAGGGCATTGGCTTGCCGGTTGAGTTGGCGATAGGTGAGATGCTGCTCGCCGAAGCTGGCCGCCACGGCCTCCGGTGTCCGCTCGACCTGGGCTTCGAATAGCTGGGGAAAGCAGCGGTCTAACGGGAAATCGGTGTGCGTATCGTTCCATTCAACCAAAAGCTGCTGCTGTTCGGTTTCGGTCAGCAGGGGGAGGTGGGTAATCGGTTGGTGGGGATTGGCCACGATGCTCTTGAGCAAGGTTTGATAGTGACCGATCATGCGGTGAATGGTGGGGTCGTCAAACAAATCGGTGCTGTATTCAATAACCCCCCGCAAACCTGAGGAAGTTTCATGAAGCTCTACACTCAGTTCAAACTTCACGGCGTTGGTCTCAATGACATAGTCGGTTAGGGTGAGCCGGGGCAGGTCGATGGCTTGAGCCGGGATATTTTGCAAGGCAAATATTACCTGAAACAGGGGCGGGTGGCTCAAGTTGCGGTCCGGATTGAGCGCCTCGATGAGCTTCTCAAAGGGGAGATCTTGATGCTCATACGCGGCCTGGGTCATCCGGCGAACCCGCTCCAACAACGCGCTAAAGGTGGGATTGCCCGTTAGATCCGTTCGCAACACAAGCGTATTGGCCAAAAAACCAATCAGCGACTCAAGTTCCCGATAGCGGCGATTAGCAATTGGCGTGCCGACCACGATGTCTTCCTGGTGGCTGTAGCGGGCCAACAAGATATTGAAGGCGGCCAGACAGGTCATAAACAACGTGGCTTGAGACTGTGCACTTAAGGCTCGTAGTTGGCGGGTCACATCTGCGTCGATGTCAAAGGTGAGACGCCGGCCTTCAAATGTCTGGAGTGCGGGTCGGGGCCGGTCGGTGGGTAAGGCGAGCACGGCCGGAGCACCGGCTAACTGCTGCCGCCAGTAATCGAGCTGCCTGTCCAGAGCGTCGCCTTGCAGCCACTGCCGCTGCCACCAGGCAAAGTCGGCATATTGGATGGGCAGTTCCGGCAGCGGGGAGGGCTGGTGGTTGAGAAACGCGCTGTACACGGCGGCAAATTCCTGAACCAACAGCCGGGACGACCACAAGTCACCGCAAATGTGGTGCATAACCGAGAGTAAGACGTGCCGGTCGGCGGTGCGCCGGAACAGGGTCAGCCGGAGCAACGGCCCCTGGCTGAGATCGAAGGGTTGCTGTGCCGCCTGCTGGGCCAATTCCTGAAGGCGAATTTCTTGAGCCTCGGGGGGCAGCGACTGCAAATCGACCACGGTCAGGCTCAAGTTTGGCTCGCCGATAACCTGAACAGGTTGCCCCTCCCAGGTGATAAAAGTTGTGCGCAAAATCTCGTGACGGCGCAGCAGTTCGAGCATGGCCCGCCTGAATATTTCGATATCGAGGGTGCCGTGCAGCGTCACCGCGCCAACCTCGTTGTAGGGGGCAAAGTCATCTTCAAGCTGATCGAGAAACCACAAGCGTTGTTGGGCAAAGGATAGCGGCAGCGGGCCGGTGCGGGGCAGCGGTTGAATGACGGGCGGCGGGGTTGCCGTCTGAGATTGAGGTGGCAGCTTCATGGGGGCTGTCTTAGGGTCCGACGGCGTTTGGAGACCTGGTCGGTTAGGCTGAGACTTGTCAATGTGTTCCGCCAGTTCGGCCACGGTTGGCTGCTCAAACAGACTGCGCAGCGGTAACTCTACTTGAAATTCGTCGCGTATGCGGGTCACCAAGCGGGTGGCCACCAGCGAGTCGCCGCCCAGTTCAAAGAAATCGTCGTGAATGCTCACCGACTCCAGGGCCAAGAGTTCAGCCCAGAGAGCGGCTAAAGCTGTTTCAAGCGACGTGCGGGGAGCGACAAACGCTGCGGTAGGGCTGCTATCCTGAACGCTCGATGTCGGCAGCGCTTGCCGGTCGATTTTGCCGTTGGCGGTCAACGGCATTTCGGGCAGGATGATAAAGTGGGTCGGGATCATGTAGTCGGGCAGCTTTTCAGCCAGATAGTCGCGCAGTTGCGCTTGCCAGTCGATGGTCTTGGGTTTAACCGGAGCGGTGGGCAATTGTTGGCTTTGGCTCGGTTCGATTTGACCACCCACCAAGGTGTGCAGCACGAGATGGGTGGCGTTAAGTTGTAAGCGGTCTTGCAACAGGGCATGGTCGGCCAGTACGCCAATGGGGCACAACCCCAACTGATAGCGCGGGGCTTCCAACATCAGAGACTGGCTCATGTAGCCAGCTTCCAACAAGCAGAAATCTCGCGACAGGGGACCATACATAGGGGTCATGGCCTCCAGTTGCGCCACGAGGAAGAGAGCAAAGGCGGCCTGGTCATAGATGGCCTGATTGAAATCCGGGAACAGCCGGCCGACAGCCCCATCCGTTGGCGCTAATTGAATCAGCTGATGCTGGGCCGGATGATAGTAGTAAAAGCCGGCGGCCAGACCGGTGATGCGGTCGGGCTTAAGATAGAGATAGGTTTGGACCGGATACAGGTTGCCGGCCGAAGGATAGCCGTATTTGGGTAGCGGGCTTTCCGCGAAGGTTACCTGCCCCAGGCATCTCAACCACGGGCTCAGTTGGTCCAGCGAAATCGGGTCAGCCCGAAAGTGGCGATAGCTTTGGCGGCGCAGAAAGGCCTGACGCCAAGGCTCCTCATGGGGGCGGGGCAAGTCAATATGCTGCTCGCCATTGAGGTGACGAAGCCCCGGCTGTTTGAGTTTAAAGTCTAAGCGAGCGACGGGGTCCAGCAGGATTCTCTCCGGGTCTCCATCAGGCATGTGTCCGCTTTCGGCTTGGCCGGCCGGCACGAGGTAAGCCACCAACTGTCTGGCCCGGCGAGCCTGGCCGACGGCCGTGGCCACGGCCTCCTTGATGAGCGGGTGCTGAAGCAGCGCCGCCTCAATCTCACCCAGTTCGATGCGGTGGCCTCTGATCTTGACTTGAAAATCCTCTCGCCCCAGAAACTCGATGTTGCCGTCCGGAAGCCAGCGACCCAGGTCGCCGGTTTTGTACAGCCGTTCGCCGGTAGTGGGATGGGTGATGAAGCGAGCCTTGGTCTTGGCTTCATCGCGCCAGTAGCCGTGGGCCAGGCCGATGCCGCCGATATACAGCTCGCCCGGCACCCAGATGGGACACGGTTCCAGCCGCTCGTTCAAGACCTGCCAGGATTGGTTGCGCATCGGCCGGCCGTAGGGGATGCTGCTCCAGGTGGGGTCGACCGTTTCAATCGGATACAGGATCGACCAAATCGAGGCTTCGGTCGCGCCGCCCATACTGATGCGCTGGGTTGTGGGCCAGACCGCTTGGATCTGCTCCGGCAAGGTGACCGGAATCCAATCACCGCTGAGCCAGACCAACCGCAGGGCCTCAAGGCCTGAGCGGTCTGCCCGACCGCCTAAATAGTCAACCAGCATCTGCATCAAGGCCGGCACCGAATTCCAGAGAGTGACCTGATGCGCCCGCATGAGTTCCAGCCAATGGGCCGGATCGATGCGCCCTTCGGCGGCGGGCATCACGATGGCCCCCCCGGCGGCCAAAGTGCCAAAGATGTCGTAGACCGACAGGTCAAAGTTCAGGTTGGACAGCGCCAGAACCCGATCTTGGGGGCCGACGGCAAAGCGGTCGTTTAGGTCCAGAATGGTGTTGACCGCACCACGATGGTCGATCATAACGCCTTTGGGCAGCCCGGTCGAGCCGGAGGTGTAGATGACGTAAGCCAGGTCGGTCGGCTGCTGGATCGACGGCAGGGGACTGCTCTCCATCCCGGTCAGGTCATCGCCATCGACAGCCAGCGTGCGCAGTTCCTCCGGCCAGGATAGGGTCTCGGCCCAATGCTGTTGGGTCAGTGCGAGCGAGACCTGCCCTTCCAGCAGCAAGTAGTGCCGCCGTTCGTCCGGCAGGTTGGGGTCGATGGGCAAATAGGCGGCCCCACCGGCCAGAATACCCAGGACAGCAGCCACCTGTTCCCAGCCTTTGTCCATGACCACTGCCACCAGTTGGCTTTGGCTCTCAACCTGTCGCACGCGATGGCCAATTCGGTTGGAAAGTTCGAACAACTCCCGGTAAGTCAATTGACGATTTGGGGTGATGACGGCCACGGCCTCCGGCTGCCGGGCTGCTCGCTCGGCAAACAAAGTATGCAGCAACTGCTCGGAGACCGGAGCGGTCGTGTCGTTGAGGGCAGCGCGTTGGGCAAGTTGGGTTGCCGGGGTCAGGCCGGGGTATGCTCTCTGCCAGGCCGCCTCATCACTGGCCAGGCGAGCCAGGAGCGTTTCATAAGCCTCGAACATTGCTTCGACCAGGCCGGGCGGAAATAGCTCATCGACTACATCCCAGTTGTAGACGAGGCTCCCCTGTTCCTCGCTGACCCCATGGTCCAGCCAGACCTGGGGGGTCTGACTGAGGCCGTAGACCAGTTCAAGCTCGGCCCAATCACTTAGATCAGAGGCTGTCTTATCTAAATTCTCCAGACCCAGGACGCTGGTGAAGACGACCGGGCTGAGTATTTGTTCGCCCTGCCCGGAGCGGCGGCTGAGTTCCCGTAAAACCCGGACCCCGCCCACGTAGCGATGGTCCAAATCCTGCCACAACTGCTGCTGCAAGCGCCGAGCCCGCTGCTCAAAGGACTCGGCTTTTCGGTTGTCGACTTCCAGCAACGTCAGCGACGTGAAATCACCAACCAGGTCATTAACCTGGGGATGGAGCGGCAGCCGGTTGAACAGGGTCAGGTTGAGGGTGAAGTGCGCAGATTTGCTCCAGGTAGCCAGCACCTCACTAAAAGCGGTCAGCAGCACCGCCGAAGGTGACAATCCGGCCTGTTTGGCCCGCGCTTTCAATGGCTGCCACATCTCGACCACCAGCCGGCCATGATAGCGTTTGAAGTGGGGTTGGTCGATGGTGGCCGGGTCTCGAGCCAGGGGCAGTTCCGGAGCCGGGGGCAGCGTATCCAGCCGGTTGAACCAGTAGCTCTGGGCCTGGTCATACAGGTCGGTTTCGGTCAAAGCCTGCTCGGTGAGGACATAATCCCGAAAAGTCACTGTTAGTTCGGGCAGCACCAGGTCCGGCTGCCGGTACAGTTCTTGCCACTCGCGCAGGAGAACGGCCAGACTCCAGGCATCGCCAATGAGCATGTCAAAGCTGAAATGGAGGCGAGTCCGCTCATGCGACAGCCGACTGGCCCGCAGATCAAAGAGCGGCCATTGCTCGGCCGGCAGCACCTGATGGGCCATCTCGGCCCGGATAGCCTCAAGCTGGACCTGGCGAGCCGGCTCGTCCTGCTCAATCAGATTATAGGTTTTGAGGGGATAGGCGGGCACGTCGGCCAGAATCTGCTGTTGGCCGTCGGGCAAGATTACGGCTCGCAGCATGGCGTGTCGTTCAATCAACCGCTGCCAAGTCCGTTCCAGCCGCGCCAGATCAAGACCGGCCCCCTCGATTTCGACATAGACGTGGGTGGCCACCTGTCCCAACACAAAGGCGTCGCTGCGGCCTAGCCAGTAGGCCCGCTGCACCTCAGTTAGCGGGAACGGTTCGAAGCGTTCCGCCGGAGCCGGGACAAGGGGGGGTAAGGCTGCCGGCAGGGTAGGCGCGTCAGCCCTCAGGGTGTCAATCCTGTCGGCCAAAGTGGCCACCGTGGGCCACTCGAACAGGTCACGCAAGGGCAAGTCGACTTGAAAGCGATAGCGCATTTGGCTGATCAGTTGGGTCGCCAGCAGCGAATGACCGCCCAATTCAAAGAAATTGTCGTGAATGCCCACCCGCTCAAGCCCCAACACCTCAGCCCAGATGGGTGCCAGGCTTGTTTGGGTGGGGGTCTGGGGTGGCTCATAGGCCGGGCCGGTCCGCCATTCCGGCGCAGGGAGAGCCTTGCGGTCGATCTTGCCGTTGGGGGTTAAGGGGAAGCTGTCTAACCGTACAAAGGCTGACGGCACCATGTAGTCAGGTAACTGCTGTTTAAGATGCTGGCGTAACTCCGTTGCTAGGGGTTGGTTATCAGCAGCGATGGCCTCGGCCAAAAGATAAGCCACCAGCCGTTTATCGCCTGGGGTATCTTCACGGGCCACAACAACACAGCTTTCGACCAGCGGGTGTTGGTTCAAGTGCGTCTCGATTTCACCCAGCTCAATGCGGAA
>JAGRCC010000489.1 GCA_020433785.1 Anaerolineae bacterium | reverse complement strand
ATGTAAAGTAGTGGACTACTGCCCGCAACCACCCAAACATGCGCTTCACAATCCAGACGGTGGGATATTCAACTGGTAAATAAACACTTTAAAAAATTAGCCAATCGGCGTTAACTTTCTATCTGGGAGATTATCACAGAATAGGGCTACGTCGCTTTTTAAGCTCTATGGTATAATATCCGGAACTTCTGTAACACGAGAAAAATGCCGAATTATGTACAGTTTAGATGATACCATAGCTGCTATTGCCACGTCAATAGGCCAAAGCGGTGTAGGAATTGTTAAAATAAGCGGCCCGGAAGCCACGCCTATCGCCTACAAACTATTTCGATCGGCTAAAGGGATACGAAAGTTTCAACCTTATCGACTTCATTTCGGACACATCATCGACCCTCATCAAGATGTTGTTTTAGATGAAGCCCTGGTCGTTTATATGCCTCAACCCCACAGTTATACCCGGCAAGATGTCATCGAGATTCAAGCCCATGGCAGCACAGTGGCATTGCGGCGCATCTTACAGGTTGTCTTAAGCCTGGGCGCTCGATTGGCCGAACCGGGCGAACTGACCTTGCGCGCCTTTCTCAACGGCCGGTTGGATCTGGCCCAGGCCGAGGCCGTCCTTGACGTCATCGAGGCCAAAACCGAGGCCGCTCTCCGCGTTGCCGCTGATCAGCTTGACGGCAGTCTATCCCGTCAGGTGGTTGTTGTCCGCCGCCGGTTGCTTGATATCCTGGCTTTTCTAGAAGCCAGTATCGATTTTGTGGAAGATGAGATTCCGCTCCAAGACGTGATTGGTCCTTTACAAACCATTTGTATTGAACTGGAAACGTTGTTGAAAACCGCCGATCAAGGCTTAATTTATCGTCAAGGTGTTAAGGCTGCTATTGTTGGTCAACCCAATGTTGGCAAAAGCAGTTTGCTCAATGCCCTCCTGCGCGGCGATCGGGCCATCGTCACCGATATTCCCGGCACAACCCGCGACACGTTGGAAGAAACCGCCAACATCGGCGGCATTCCGCTGGTATTGGTTGATACAGCCGGTATTCGAGCAGAAACAACTGATAAAGTGGAACAAATCGGTGTGGCGCGCAGTCGAACGGCGTTGGAACGCGCTGATCTGGCTATAATGGTCGTGGATGGCAGTCGAGCGTTGGATGATAAAGATTGGGCTATCGCCGGGTTGGCTCAGAGTAAACCCGCTATTTTAGTCATCAACAAAACGGATCTGCCGACAAATGTTCCTCCTCCTCCTGATTTTTTACCTGGCGTAACTAGGGTTCACCTCTCTGCCTTAACACAGAAAGGGATTGATCGCTTAGAAACCGAGATTGTGAACTTAGTTATGGCCGGCCAGGTTACCCTGGCTGATGAACCAATGGTTAGCAATCCGCGCCACAAAGCGCTGTTACAGCAAGCTTTGGCCCATTCCCTGGCCGCTATCGAAGGGCAGCAGGCCGGCCTTACGCCCGACTTGGTTTCAATCGACGTTCGTGAAGCCGTCGAGGCGCTGGGCCAAATCACCGGTGAAACCGTGACCGAGGATTTACTCGATACGATTTTTAGCAAATTTTGTATTGGTAAGTAGCTTTATAGTTTGGCTAAACTACTCAACGCCAAACGCACCTTCTCTTCGGTGCTTTCTTCTTTGGCTTCCGGTGGCAGTTGTTGCAGTGCTGCCTGCGCTTCAACCACACTGTACCCCAGCGTGGTTAGGGCCGCAATCACTTCGCCGTCGGTGTCGCTGAACGGTGCGGCCGTTACGAACACATCTTCCAGGCCCACTTTGTCTCTTAATTGAAAGACAATCTGCTTCGCCTTTTTCGGCCCAATGCCGGGTACTCGCGCAAACAAGGCGGCCTCTTCTCTGGCCACCGCCTGTCGCAACGTCTCCGCCGGTAGGTGCGATAAAATGGCCAGCGCCACTTTGGGTCCAATGCCTTGCACTTTGAGCAGCAGTCGAAACAACTCCAACTCTTCCTTATTCGGAAAGCCGAATAAGGTTAGCTCTTGCTCGCGCACGTGAAGGTGAGTAACCAGCTGGGTTCGGATGCCGACCCGCAGGTTGTCGAGCAGGGTCGTGGGCGCCAGCACCACATAACCTACGCCGCCCACCTCCAGTAGGACACTCTCTTCCGTTTTATCGATAACCTCGCCGTGCAGCGAACCAATCATAAATGTTATTCCAGCAGTCGTAATCGAGCCGAGTGTAAATGACAGATGGCAATAGCTAAAGCGTCCGCGGCATCATCAGGCCGGGGGATATCCTCCAGCGCTAGTAACAGCTTGACCATTTGCTGCATTTGTTTTTTGTCGGCGCCGCCATGCCCCGTAATCGCTTGTTTAACTTCCAGTGGTTTATATTCGGTGATCGACAGGTCAGCGTTAGCCAGGGCCAACATCGCCACGCCGCGACCATGACCCACGGCCAAAGCGGTCTTGGCGTTTTTACTAAAAAATAGCTCCTCGATAGCCGCGGTCGATGGCTGCCACTGCCCGATAATCACGGTTAATTCACGATAAATAATTTGCAGCCGCTCCGGTAGCGGCGTCCCGGCGGAAGTGGTAATGGTGCCGACAGCTATCATTTTTAGGTCGCTGCCGCTGCCCTCTACAACACCCCAACCGGTTATCGCGGTGCCGGGGTCAACCCCAATAACCCGCACGTCTACGCCGCTTCAAGTTCCGCCAGGGCTTCATCGCTGATGGCCAGGCCGGAGTAAACGTTTTGGACGTCATCTAACTCTTCTAATCCCTCGATGATGCCCATCACCTGCACCGTTTCCTTCGGTCCTAACTCGATCTCATTCTTAGGAATTTGCGACAACTGCGCATCAGCAATCTTAAGGCCGGCGTTGCTCAAAGCGGTGCTAACGGCGTGTAAATCGGTGGCCGCGGTGTAGATTTCGAACGAGTCATCGCTAATTTCGACATCTTCAGCCCCGGCATCAACGGCCAGCATGAAAACTTCGTCAGGGTCCTGCTTGGTCCGGTCGATGGTGATGTAGCCTTTGACATCAAACATCCAACTGACCGCCCCGGCTTCGGCCAGGTTGCCGCCATGACGGTTCATAATTTTGCGGATGTCGGCCAGCGTCCGGTTGCGGTTGTCGGTTAGACATTCAATTAAGATAGGGATGCCATGCGGCGCGTAGGCTTCGTAGGTCAACTCATCAACATCGCCCCCGGCCAATTCACCGGTCCCTTTTTTGATCGCTCGCTCGATATTGTCTTTGGGCATGTTGGCCGCTTTGGCCTTATCGATGGCCATGCGCAGAGTCGGGTTGGAGTCCGGGTCGCCGCTGCCGTTGCGAGCCGCCAGCAGAATATCGCGCGCGATCCGCGTAAAAATCTTGCCGCGCTTGGCGTCCTCGGCCCCTTTCTTGCGTTTAATTGTGCTCCACTTACTATGACCAGACATAATCACACCTCTTTAGCTATGGGGTCATTGGTGACGGATGATGCGTTACGAGATCAACCGGCGCCAATCATAAATCAAACTCAGTCGATCACCATTCGCTCACTTTGAACCTGACTATCCGGGCCAAAGCCCGAGTAGCGTTCTCTTGTGAGCCAATCTGTGTTCTTCTGAAATTAGAGTGATATTATATCATCAAGCGTGAAATCTGACTAGAGGATAGGGTGAGGAAAAATATGGCAGATGAAACTTAGTTTTATGGTATAATATTTTTAGAGAGACATAGACTTAGGAGCAAGCGATGACATTCAACGTAATCTTAAGTAAAAAAGACAACAACTTTATCGCCCGTGTAAAAGAATGGCCTGATGTAGTCGTGGAGAAGCCAACTCGTGAGGAAGCCGTCGAGCAGGTCAAGGCGCGGCTCGTTGAATATCTAACGCAGCAGGTGGAGATCATTCCAATTGATATTGATCTACCGGCTGATAACGGAAATCCCTGGCTTAAAAATTTTGGTCGTTTTGCCTCAGATCCCACCTTCGATGACTTGCAAGCGGAAATTGCAGCTTACCGGCAAGCTATCGACAAAGAATAGGTCTGGACACCTGGGATGATCTCATACGTATTGGATACTGACCACCTCAGTCTGGTTCAACG
>JAGRCC010000488.1 GCA_020433785.1 Anaerolineae bacterium | reverse complement strand
AAGTATAGGCCGGTCAATGACACCCCTTGCAGAATTTTACATGGGCCGATCAACATCGTGATCGGGGCTTGCAGGATCTTACATGGGGCGATCAACATCGTGATCACCCCTTGCAGAATTTTACATGGGGCGATCAACATCGTGATCGCCTCTTGCAGGATTTTACATGGGGCGATCAACATCGTGATCGCCTCTTGCAGCGCGCGACATGCCTTTATGGTTGAGTCACTGACGCACTGAGTTTTTATGAATTCACTGAAAAATCTAGGGCGTATGCAGTTCGTAGAACAATTTGCCAAATTGTTCTACGAACTGAGTAAGAACAACCTGCCAAATTGGTCCGATTTCGAGGCAAATTAGCGGCACAAATTAGCAATTTGTGCTACTCTCGCGATCAGCCGGGGTAGCCGTGCAGCAAATGCAAAGCTACATGGCTGTTCGATAGGGGGAGCATATCCCACATGGTTACGATTTCTTGGTTCCAGGGCAGCCGGGTTAGAAATTCTTCCGTAATAACGTCATTATCGATGTTGGTTGGATAGGCGCCGAGCAAATTATCCAATTGGTTTCTCACCAGGCGGTGGGCTTTAACCAACGCCTCTTGGGCTTCCTCAGGCTGCCACTCCTTCAGCACTTGAAAGTGGTTCCAATAGATACGCTGGGGAGCATAGATGACATTTTCTCGACCAATCAACCACACGGCGGCATGGTGCGAGCAGTTGAGTGCTTCTTTGGGCTGACCCAGGATTAAGTAAGCCATCGCCCGAAACGACCGAGCTTCGATGGCCCGTCCTGAATAAAAATTACCGCACAGCTCTTCGGCTTGTCGGAAATGGGCTAGAGCCTTTTGTCCCTCCTGACGATGTAGGCATAAATGCCCCAAACCAGTTAAGGAATCAGCCATGCGCAGACTTTGGCCCATATCACGATTAATCATCAAGGCCCGCTGAAACTGCTTCTCGGCTTTTTCCACGTTGCCGTTCAACATATTGACATGGCCTTGAATAACCAACCCAACCGATGCGCCTGAGTCGAACCCGATCTGATCGCATAGAGTCAGTGATTTTTGGCTAAGCGCATAGGCTCCGTTTAGATTACCTAAAATCAAATACATCCGGGCAATGGCGTTGTACGACCAGATTAACGCGTCTTGATGACCCTCCGCTTTGGCCTGCGTCACGGCTTGTTCAAAGTGAGACAGGGCTTCGGCAAACCGATGATTCAGCTTGTGAATGCGGCCCATACCAATTAAACAGAAGGCGACCTGGCGAGCCTGGTTCATTTGAGAGAACTTTTGCCGGGCGGCTTCATAACGCATCAGGGCGTCTTCGTGATTAGCCATATCGCGATCACATTCGGCCCACGCTTGCAGAAAATTGGCCTCGGCTAGCGGATCATCTAATGCATGGGCTAAACGTAATCCTTCCTGGGCTAACTGACGACGCTTATCTAAATCGGCCGATTGTTCAAGGCTGGCCAATTGCTGCTCGATCACACGCAGCCGGTCGCGATCATCGCCCCAGTCGGTGACTTCTTGAATCATCGTCTCTAACGACGGGGACTGTTGTTGCAACCGTCCCAACATCCGGCTAACTTCCTCCTGGCCCAACAACAGGTCCCATCGCTGCCGCCAGGCTTCAGTTGGAATTTGGCTGTCGGACGGCCGGTAAAGCTGCTCCCAACACGACAAGGCTTGCTGGTAACGTTCCAAGGCAATGGGTAAAGCATACACGGCCCGGGCTTGCTGTCCGGCCCGTTGGAGATAGGTGATCGCTTTCCCCAATTCGTAGCCACAATAGTAGTGATGGGCTAGCCACTCAACGACCTTACCCAGTTGGTGGGCGTAGAGGTGTTCCAGGGCCGCGCCTAACTTATAATGCATCGCCTGCCGGCGCGCCTGGCTCAAGTCGTTATAGACTACGGCTCGAATAAAATCATGGCTAAAATCGTACCGGCAGTGGCTTAGGGCCGGTAGGAGATCGGTTTCGCGGGTGCGCCGCTCGTCACGGCTGACCTCCTGCACGAGGTTGCGAGCCAACCAATCATCCAGGCTGTCTAAAACGCTCTCCAGGGGCAGGCCGCTGGCTTCTTGCAGCAGTTTTGTTTCAAAGGGTCGCCCCACCACGGCGGCCAGGGCTAATAGCTGTTTCCCTTCGGCCGAGAGACGGCTGATCCGGCGTCGGATCCGGTTTTGAACCTCTGTTAGCTTGAGATTTTCTTTTTCTGAGAGCGTGTCTCGACCTGTGGCCCGCTCTCCGGTAGCCGGAAATACCGGCGGTTTCGATTGTCCGGCGGTTAAGCTGTTCAAGCTGTTTTGATTGGTATCAGCATTGATCAACCCTTCCTGCGTAAGATAGTGGTCGGCAACTTGGAGTGACCACCGGCCTTCAGCGTTAGATTGTAACCAATGCAGTTCTTGCATTTCATTGAGGGTTTCAAACAAAATAAACGGATTGCCCTGGCTAATATCATACAGGAAGCGAGCCAGCTTAGTGTTATCCGCCAGCGGCGTGATGGTTTTTACGATTTGTTTAACGGCTTCAACCGAGATGTGGGTTAACTTTAATGTTTCGTAGAAAACCCCACGGCTCGATGGTTTCTGCAAGAGCATCAAGGCTTGTTGATTTAAAATTTCGCCCGGTCGATAGGAGCCAATCATAAGCACCGGGGTGTTGGCCAAACGCTGCACCAGATACCCGACCATATCCAGCGTATCGGCATCGGCCCAGTGCAGATCATCTAAGAAGAAGAGAACGGGCTGCTTGGCGGAGATAGCACGTAAAAACTGGGCCACAGCTTCAAAAAGGCGGTAGCGATCCATTCCTTGACCGCCAGGCAGTGATGATACATTGCCCCGCTGCGGACGTATCTCCGGTAGAAGCTGGGCTAATTCAATGCCCCAGTCTTCATCTAATGACAACCGCTGTGACTCGATTTGGGTGATTTGGGTTTGTAAGGCAACCGCAATCGGCTGGTAAGGCAGCGGGCCGCTAAATTCATAACAGCGTCCTTGCAGCACCCTTCCCCCCTGAAGGGTTACATAGCGGCCAAACTCTTCAACCAAACGAGTTTTCCCCACACCGGCTTCGCCTTCCAGCAGCACCAGACCGCTGTGTTTGTGGTTTACTTTGTTCCATAATTCCACTAACCAGGCATATTCCTTTTGGCGGCCAAAGAGGGGCGTGGCTAGCGTATGGGTTTCGGCTAAAGGCGTTGTGGCCGGCGCTGGGGCTTGCTCAAACTGTCCGGTTCGGATCCGCTCCACCAACAATCGGGTCTCAGGCTCGGGTTCCATACCCAACTCCGCCGCTAATATTTGCTTGCATTCCTGGTAATGCATCAGCGCGGCATCGCGGCGACCATTGAGCGCCAGCAACTGCATCATTTGGCGATGAGCCGCTTCTTGCCACGGTTCCAACCCAAGCAGGTGTTTAGTGGCGGCAATCGCTTTGGGTAGTTGGTGATGAGCCGCGTAGTACGTTCCCAATCGAGTTAAGACCTCAACGGCTTTATCATGAAACGCCGCGCGCTGGATTTGAAGCCAATCGTCAAAGAGGGGGGCTTCGACCAGTTCAAAGCCCGCCAAAAAATCACCTTGATAGAGATCGGCTGCTCGCTGCAAACGGGGCATGTTTTCCGACAGCTCCAACTCAGCCCTGTTTTTAGCAGCGTTTAAGAGATCATCGAATTCTTGAACGTCGACCCAAACCGTATCATTCGGTTGGAAGGTAACTGTCCCGCGATCGATGCTAAAGAGAGCGTCATCTAAAACCTGGCGCATATTCCACAAGGCATAGCGCAGATTACCTAAAGCTTTGTCTTCAGGTAGTTCAGACCAAAACAAGCTGGCTAAGCGCGTTCGGCGGTGCTGTTGATCGGGGGTGATCGCCAGATAATAAAATAAAGCTTCAATTTTAAGACTTCGAAACTGAATAAGAGGAGACCCCGTGGATTCAATCAGAGGGGCATCAAATAGTTGTATGCGTAACATAACCTAACTTACCTCCGGTAAACGTTCAGCAAACGATTGCTACCGATAGCTCAACTTAGTAGTTGTTCAACTTTGAACATTAGCGACTCCCCTGATGAACTCTTGTAAGTCGGTAAATTTAGAAATAAATAAGGGTAATGCGTGAATTAATTTTATTATTAGGTGAGGTTAGTGTGGTGTGTCTGTCAGCCAAATTGCCTATTTTATAATTAGTATACTACAATAGCCAGATAAGCAAATTTAAAGTCTCCGTATGTAATCTAATACCCTAACCTTCCTCAAAAAAATCTTGTCCTATCCATATTAAGTGACTGGCACTGTTACCCAAGTCGACATGCTGAATGGCGTATAATCAAGCATCTAAGGCGATAAAGTACCAGTCACCTAAGATGTTAAATAACTTCGTTTTACCATTTAAACCTAGATTTAGGAATAAAGCCTATAAATGAATTTTCAATCGTACCGCAAACGCGCTTTTACTTAAAGTCCGGGCCGCGACAAACAGTATGCAAACGATGGGATGTTATAATTTGGACAATTAAATGCTAGAGTAAATTCTTAACCTTAGTCTATTATTAATGACCCCTTTTAATCTTCACGAGACAAATTAAAAATAATCGGATAAGCGTTTACTAAAAGGAGGCCCAACTCAACCCATTACCGCTCATAATACCATTCATAAATAAATTATGAGGACCATAATTTTGCGTCGATCGCGGCTCAATGCCATTAAGTAAAGAACTGGTCAGTCTTTCGGGGGAAAATCTGTCACTTATTCTTTCTGACAGCGAGCCGGTCACTAACGCAAACAAAAATAAAAAAGGAAGGGGAGCGAAGAGACGCTCTCAATAGATCAAAGGAGATAAAGTATGGCCGCGACAACTCTGTCGAAAATCACCAAACAACGCCGCATCAGCAATGCGGAAGCGTCCAAACGCATGGGCGACTTAGGCTGGATGCCCACCTACGTCCAACAAGCCGTTGCCTATCCCACCGATTATGAACTCAATAAAATCCCCAAAGACCCGATGCGCCAAGTGCTGCGCTCCTACTTCCCGATGCAGGAGGAGAAGGACAACCGGGTCTATGGCGCGCTCGATGCCGGGCTGCGGGGCGATATGTTCCGCAACGTCGAAGCCCGCTGGGTGGAGTGGATGAAGCTGTTCCTGGCCATCATCCCCTTCCCGGAAATTTC
>JAGRCC010000487.1 GCA_020433785.1 Anaerolineae bacterium | reverse complement strand
TGTCGATAATTTGCTGCTGATAGCTGTCATATCGATCCTTTGGTCAAAGATAAGGATTAAAGTCTTAAACGAGAGGTATGGGCCTCGCCGAAGAAACCGTGCGGCCGGAAGACCAAAATCAGCAAGATAATTGAAAAGGCAATGAGATCGCGGAAGGTCGATTCAAAGATGACCGCCACAAAGATTTCGATAAAGCCCAAAAGGAAGCCGGCCAGCGCCGCCCCCAAAATTGAGCCTCGCCCGCCGATAATCGCCGCCACAAAGGCTTTCCAGCCCACGGTAATGCCCATATACGGGCTCAACACGGGATAGGCCACGCCAAAGAGAATACCCGCCGCCGCCGCCAAGCCCGAACCGAGCGCAAAGGTTAAGGCGGCAATTGAGTTGAGCGGCACGCCCATTAAGGGCACCACGGCAAAATCGTAAGCCATCGCCCGCATGGCCATGCCCCATTTGGTGCGCTGGACAAACTGATGGAGAGCGAACATGAGCAGCAGCGCGACCCCGACAATCATTATTCTTTTGTTGGTGATGGTCACGCCACCCACGGTGTAGGTGGTGGTTTGGATGAGTTCGGGAAAACTCAACCGGGTAGCGCCCAGGAGAGCCAAATTGCCTGTTTCCAGAATAATGCCGATCATCAAGCCGGTGATCGCCGCCGAGGCGCGGGGCGCTTGCCGCAGGGGCCGGTAACCGATGCGCTCCACCGCTACCCCGACAAAAGCGGTGATGAACATCGCTATTAGGATAACCAGCACCAGCACGACCCAACTCGGCAAGGCCACCAGCCCCAAGCTTGAGACCAGCAGCAGCACGCCTGTGGCCACAAAAAAGCCCACATACGCGCCGACCATAAAGATATCGCCGTGAGCGAAGTTAAACAGCAGCAGAACGCCATACACCATAGAGTACCCCAACGCAATCAGCGCGTAAATACTGCCTGCCTGTAAGGCATTGATTACGTTTTGGAGGAAAAAAGCCATGAAGTGCTCCTCTAAAAGTAGTGGGCTGGGTAGATAGTTGGGAAGATGGATAGTTTGATAGTTAGTTTGATCGTTTGATAGTTAGTTAAATGGATGGATGAATGGGTAGCTGAAAACCAACTGACTAACCACCCAACTACCTAACCAACTAACTAACCACCCAACTATCCCAATACAAAAAGAGGAGATTAGACGATAGTTGTTTCTTTCGCCTATCTCCTCCTGTAATTCAATTGAGCTTATTCCGGGCAGACTTGCTTGTAGAATTCAAATTCGCCGGCGTCACTGATTTTGACGATAACGGCGCATTTGACGGGATCGCCTTCCTCGGTGAAGGTCATCGAGCCGGTGATCCCTTCAAAGTCTTTGATTTTGGCCATTGCATCGCGGACACACTGCCGATCAACGGCAATATCACCGGTGATGGTGCCACAATCTTGAATGGCTTTTTGGACCAAAAGCATGGTGTCCCAGGTGAGCGCGCCCACGTCATCGGGTACGTAGCCGTACTTTTCGTTATAGCGATCGATGAACTCTTTGGTGGCCCCAGTGGCCCCGGCGGCGGCGTAGTGCGTGCTGAAGAAAAGCCCTTTACAGGCATCGCCGCAGAGATTCATCAGTTCAGCCGAACCCCAACTATCGCTGCCCAGAATGGGGCCTTCAAACCCCAACTCTCGGGCTTGCTGGACGATCAGGGCCACTTCATTGTAGTATTGGGGAGCGAACAAAACCTCGGCCCCGGCGTCTTTGATTTTGGTCAACTGGGCGCTAAAGTCGGTGTCGTTGGTGGTAAAGCTTTCAAACGCTACCACCGAGCCTTCGCCGTGAAGTTTTTCCCAGGCGGATTTAAAGAACTCGGCCAGACCTTTGGGGTAATCACTGGCCACGTCATACAGCACCGCCGCTTTGGTCGCACCGAACTCTTCGGTGGCGAAATTGACCAAGACCGGGCCTTGGAAGGGATCGAGGAAGGGTGTTCTAAAGACATAGGGGCGACCCAGAGTTGTGTTGGGGTTGGTGGACCAGGGGCTAACCATCAGGGTTTTCAGATTGTTGGCCACTTCACCGGCCGGTACCGCTTGTTTAGATGATTGCGGGCCAACCATAACCAGCACTTCATCTTGCGAGATCAGTTTGGTCGTGACTGCCGTGGCTGATTCAGCTTTGGCTTCGTTATCTTCAATGACCAATTCCACATCGTACTTGGTGCCGCCCACATCGAGCCCACCAGCGGCCTTGATGTCCTCTAACCACATCTCGGCGGCATACTTGGTCCCTTCACCCACTTTGGGAATATCGCCAGTCAGCGGGGCATTAATGCCGATCTTTATCGTACTGGTAGTCGCGCTTGGCGCTGCCGCGCCGCAAGCGGCCAGCCCTACAGTTAATAATAACATCACAATAAGGCTAATCGAAACCTTTTTCATCCTTTTCCTCCTTGAGTTGCTAATACTAAGATAACGACTTACTAACTTTTTTATCTACTTATTTCCAATAAAATCACCTCTTTCTGAAATTGATTTCAGTCGGTAGGCTTACTATGAAAATAAAACTCGGGGTCTTTGATATTTAGTTGTATGGATTGTCAGAAAAAGTAGATGAAGCGCTTCTTTGCGTGGCAAAATTGGTCTGGAAGGGCGTATTATAGTCGATTAAGCGAATGTAAGCAATCGAAGCAAGGCGCGTCCGGCAATGCAAATTGAAAGGTGACGGTCACTTTTGAGAGCAAAGCAGTTAATCTCGATCCGAGGCATGTTTTTGACCAAGTGACCGTCACCCTCGTTTTACTCGCCTTTGGCCCAGGCCGGCCAGCCGTTGTCAAAGTTGTAGTAAAAGGTTTGCAGCGGCAATCGAAAATCGACCACATCTTGGCCGACGGTTTGGGTTGATTCGCCGTCGATCAACACACGGGCCATAAAATCGGCGATGGTGGCCATGTCCGCTTCCCGCAGGCCTAAACGGGTAATCTCAATCGTACCAATGCGCAACCCACTGGGGCGATCCCAATCTTCGGGGCCGTCACCGGGAATGAGATTTTTGTTGGTGATGATATTGGCTTCGGCCAGCCGGTGGGCCACGTCCAGCCCACCGCCAAACGGCTTGACATTGGCGATGACCTGATGGGTTTGGCTGTAACCTCGATCAGACCCCAACATCGAAATACCCCGCTCAGCCAAGGCCCGGCCCAACGCCTGCGAATTCTTGACGATCTGAGCCATATAGCGCTGGCCGTACTCGATCATCTCCGCCGCGGCCACGGCCAGCGCGGCAACGCGATTGACCTGGTGAGTGGCCACCAGCACCGGAAAAATCGCTTCGGTCAGCGGCTCGGTCAGTTGGGGGTCGTTCCACATGATCATGCCGCTCTGCGGGCCGCTGAAGGTTTTGCCAGCCGAGCCGGTCAGAATCACCGCACCCTCGTTCAGCGGGTCTTGGAACTGTCCCCCGGCGATCAACCCGGCCTGGTGAGCACCATCGTAGATGAATTGGCCGCCCCACTCGGCGATGACATCGCTCATCTGGCGAACGGGCAAAGGAAAGAGGGTCATCGACATGCCCATCACCACCAATTTGGGCCGCACTTGGCGGGCCAGCTGGGTGAAGGCCGGCAGATCGACCTCCAATGTTTCGGGGTTGTATGGCACATCGACAATGGTTAAACCCCGCGTGCCGGCCGGGCCGTCGTGACGATTGCTGGAGTGGCCGCCGAACGGCTGCGAGGCGGTCATCACCGTGTCACCGGGTTGGGTCAGAGCGTGATAGACCGTTAAATTGCCCAACATACTGCCCATCAAACGGTGATCGGCATAGCGGCAGCGAAAGGCGGTTTTCAACAGTTCGACGCAGAGGGATTCGACCTCGTCGATGTATTGCGTGCCGGCAAACCAGCGATTGACCCGGCCAATATGCCCTTCGGCGGCCCGCGTACCAATTTCTGAGGCCAATAACCGGCGGACGGTGGGGCTGGTCGGCGCCTCCGGGGCCAGCAGGTTGAGGCAGCGTTGGCCGCGCCATTCGTCGTTCCGTTGGACGGCATCAACCACCGCGTTGGCCCAGGCTCGGGGCGACTCGCTGGCATCGAGTACGGCTCGGGCTTTGGCTAAAACGTCTTTGTCGTGGACTTCAAAGGAAGAGGGGTTAGTTTCATTCGTCATCATTCACTCCTGTGTTAGAATAATTTAGTAACCAAATTGCTGCATTTTGGGAAAAAAATTAGACAAGATTAACAAGATTAAAAGGATTTAGAATCTGGTATAGCTTGTTAATCCTATCCAATAACCTTTTGGGTTCCGGTTGGTCCGGGCTATGACTAACGCTGTTGTCGGAAAAGGTGACTGTTACTTTATCTGCCGCTGCGCTAAAAACGTGGTGAGTTGTTGGGAGGCCGATTGCAAATGCAGCCGTAATGTCTTGGTCGCTGTTTCGATGTCGCCGTGGCGGCAGGCCGTCACGATGGTGCGGTGTTCCTGTTGGGAGGTGGTTTGGTAGTCCAAACTGGCCAGATAAATTACCAGATAACGGGCCACATTCACGTGTAAGGTATGAACCCAATCCAACAAGCGGGGCAAGTTAGCCGGAGCGTATAGCGTGGCGTGAAATTGCCAGTTTAGTTCGCTCCAGCGAGCGACATTCTGCTCGTGATCAATGGCTATTAAGATATCGTCGGCTCGGGTTAAATCGGCGATGGTTAGCCGGGGTAACGCGCGTTGCAGGGCAACCGTTTCCAAGGCGATCCGCATGGTGTAAATTTCATCGACCTCTTGGATCGACAACTCCGACACCGCCGCCCCCCGATTGGGAATAAATGTGACCAACCCTTCGGCTTTAAGTTGATATAAGGCCTCTCGAACCGGAATTTTGCTCACTCCAAATTTAGCGGCGATATCATCTTGCCGGAGCGGTTGGCTGCTTTTTAGGCGACCTTGCAGTATGTCGGCGCGGAGCGCGCTGGCGATGAGTTCAGCCGTGTTGATCGACGTTTTGGCAGAAATGATCATTTACCTCTATGGATATTATCGTATACTATAATACATATAAATATAAAATCGTATACGATATTTGTCAACATTCACTCTTTATTTTTATAAATAAAAAAGCCCTCTATGGGGCTTTGACGTGGGAGAGTATTAAATTATATTAAGGGAAATAAAAATTCGGAGTGAAAGAGACTACCTTTTCACTCCGAATGTATTTATCTATTTTCTAAAGAAAGCTTATTTAATTCTACCAGAAATAAGGGATAAGCGGTCTAAAAGGCATATTGAATTTTGCTGGTTCGATCCACGGCTTACCAACCGGTAGGACATCATAGCCCCACAGATCTTGGAAAATGATGTGAGCCATCACGTACCAAGCGCCCAGCGCACAAATCATCAGTTCGTATCCGGCAATAACGGTCAGTTCCGGGAAGCCGAAGTGGGCCAAGTCGAGCAGAATAAAGCCGGCTAACAACAGCGTAAAGGTAAAGGCCAAAACGCCGTTGGTGCGCATCGAGCCGATCCACATAATAACCGTGTAGAGCGTAAAGGCAACCAAGAACCAGCCAACATCGGTGGTGCTGGCGGTAAAAATTCCAAAGTTATTGCCGAGAAGCATCAAACCTAAAGCAATCCAGAATGCACCGTAAGCGGTGAAAGCGCTGTAGCCAAAATTGTTGCCTGTTTTCATTTCTTGTATACCGGCAACCAATTGAGCCCCGCCGCCAAAAACCAGCGCCAACCAAACTACTGGGCCAATTCCAGCCCAACCAACATTATGAAACTGTAAAACCAACGTGGTTAAACCAAACCCTGCCAAACCTACTACTGCCGGATTACCTAATTTTTGGTCGTTCATCGAATATACTCCTTTGTATTAAATGTTTCTGAGCGGATAAAGTTAGACTGTTAGATTACTAAAAAGTTTCCCTGCGAATTTGAATTGATGTATGTTATACTGAAGAAACACCTACCTTTTAGGGTTAAAGCTTATTTGACGTTTGAGGCCACCCTCAGCCTCCGTTTGAAGGCGGCTACATCAGCCAAAATCACCGCTGGGCGATGGCTGTTACCCACAAATTTATGGTCGTCAGAACTTAACTAAACTATCCGAATGACCGGAACTCAAAAGCACTGTAAACTGATTGAGTGCCAATATACTTACATATCCACGATATTAAATTATTTGAACAGCAAGGTATGGAAGTGTCGGTGCAGTAATGAGAATGGCGATCGCGTTAGAGTGCTATGCCCACAGACTAAAAATGCTATTTGTCTGCATAAAAGCTAGCGAAACAAGTGGCAGGCGATGAAGCAGAGAAATCAAGAATAAGGTCGATAAAGATTTAGATTTTAATTGGCCTGGTGTTATGTAAAAAGTGTCACAGGTGATTTATGTACATACTATAACTCATGACCTGTGAACATGCACTAGTCAATTGTCCAGGCTTATACCTGGTCAAAATACGGGAAAATGGATTCGGAAATCAACCATTTGGGGAGAAAATCGGCTTATGATAGATAATAAATTGTTGGACCGGTGCTTAACCTGGGCCGAAATCGATCTAAAGGCCATCGCTCATAATGTTCACGCCGTCAAGAAATATCTCAATGCGTCAGTGGGAGTGATGGCTGTAGTTAAGGCCAATGCTTATGGACACGGCGCGGTAGAAGTGGCTAAGACAGCGCTGGCTGCCGGCGCTGAATGGCTGGCCGTAAACCGAGTTGAGGAGGGGGTGGCATTGCGCCGGGCCGGGATTGAGGTCAGGACATTGGTGCTGGGTTATTGTCCACCCGGCCAAGCTGGTTTAGTGGTTGCGCACAACCTCACGCCGGCTGTGACCACGCTAGCGACCGCCCGGGCTTTGGCCGATCGGGCGCATGAGTTAAACCGTAAAATTTCGATTCACCTAAAGATCGATACGGGCATGGGGCGTTTTGGCCTGCTGCCGGAGGAGGTAATCGATTTTACCAGGGCATTGGCTGAATTTTCTTCGCTTAGGATTGAAGGGATTTTTTCTCATCTGGCGGTGGCTGACGATCCCGATCCATCATTTAGCCGGCAGCAGATGTACGTTTATCAGGACGTTATTCGCGCTTTAGAGAGTGCGGGTATCGAAATTCCTCTCCACCACTTAGCCAATAGTGCTGCCGGATTACAACTTCCGGAAACTCATTATCATTTGGTGCGGTTGGGTGTGGCCATGTATGGCCTGAGGCCGTCGATCAAGTTAGATTTACCGGTTGATCTACGGCCGGCGATGACGCTTAAGACGCGTGTGGCGCGGCTGCGCGTTCTCTCCACCGGGGCCACCGTGGGCTATGGGCGAACATATTTGGCCTCTCAACCAACAGCGGTCGCTTTAGCGCCAGTTGGCTATGGCGATGGCTATCCTCGCCTGTGCTCCAACCGGGGGGCGATGTTGATTCGCGGCCAACGGGCGGGAGTTATTGGGATGGTTTCAATGGATCAAAGCTCGCTCGATGTGAGCCGTGTCGAGGGGGTATCTCAGGAGGATGAAGTCGTGGTGGTTGGTCGCCAGGGCGAAGCCGAAATTTCGGCTGAGGAAGTGGCGGGATGGGCTGAGACAATCAATTATGAGATTGTCACGCGCTTGGCGGCTCGGGTGCCGCGAATCTATTTAGAGTGATTGTCGCCCACCGGCAATTCGATCCAAAAGGTGCTGCCGTGACCAGCGGTGCTTTCGACCCAGACACGGCCGCCGTGGGCCTCGACCACGGCTTTGACCAGATATAAGCCCAAGCCCGTCCCCGGTGTTTGGCGGGCCAGCCGGTTATCGACCCGGTAGAAGCGCTCAAAGATGCGATCATGATCGGCGGGGGGAATGCCGATGCCTTCATCGCTAATTGACAATCGAACGGTGTCATTATCACCGAGCATACCCCGGACGGTGATCGTTCCGCCGTCTGGACTGTATTTGATGGCATTGCCGATGAGGTTGGTCAACACTTCACGTAGTCGGTCGTGGTCACCGCGAATGAGGGGAAAATCGTCAGGGATGTCAATGGTGATGGTATGGTTGCTGGTCGTGGCCTGCAATTTCTCAACCACGATCCGGGCCATATCGGCCAGGTCCAGATAGTTGGCTTTGAGCTTTAACCCGCCGGCTTGCATACGGCTGGCTTCGAGCAGGTTGTTGATCAGCCGATCCAACCGATCGGCTTCCTCCTCGATAACGGCCAGGCCGTCGGCCAGCGTCTTTTTGTCCCAATTGGCGTCCTCGCGGGCCAGAGTGCCGGCATAGCCTTTGATGATGCTGACCGGCGTTTTCAGTTCGTGGGAGATGACTGACAGCAGCGTTTGCTTCATCTCTTCGGCTTCGCGCAAGCGCGTCATATCGCGCACGTTGGCGATGTATTGGATGATGTCGTTGTCTTCGTTGTACTGCGGGGCGTAGTTGATCGACAGGGTGATTTTCAGCCCATCGGCGCGGTGGTGGGCGCCTTCCACGTAAAGCTCGCCCGGCTGAGGGTGAAATATTTTACGCTCCTGATGGTTGTACAAACTCAAAATTTCGTAGCATGGTTGGCCGATGGCTTCTTCAGGCGGGATGCCGGTCATGTTGGTCAAGG
>JAGRCC010000486.1 GCA_020433785.1 Anaerolineae bacterium | reverse complement strand
CTTAGCCAGGTACTCTTCCAAATATTCCCGAATTTGGGCCTCCATAATGTTGCCGCTCTGGGGAGGCTGCGGCCGGATTTGGACCGCGATACTGGTTCGCCGCAGACCGCGCTGCAACGAGGCGATTAAGCCTCGGAACAGAATCCGAAAACGGATGTCGCTCAACTCATACCCCACAAACAGCAGCGAAGTTTGGACCAGCGCCTTTTCGAGCTGCCGGGGAATAATGGTAGAATTTCTGGAAATGTTGACCAGGAAGTCGAGGTAATCGTCTTCGGTCAGCACCATCGATTCGGGCAGGCCGGTATGACCGAACAGATGGTAGACCACCGGGTTGGTTGGGCCAAAGCTGGCCCCGGAGTCGGAGTCGAATACAGAGGGTTGGTCTTTAACATAGCGGTTCCAGCGGCACACCTCGCGATGGCTGCCGCGAGTGTGATGGCTTAGCGCCTGCATCATAAAATCGTCGTAATTGGTTGTAATATAGAACGGCAGCGGCAGCTTTGCAAAAAAACTGTGTGGCTCATCGGGGTCGGTGTAGTTTGGGCGCAGCTTGATGGCGGCCAGCGAGCGAGCGAATTCATCGGCGGGGAAGGCCGGATCGCGCCGTACCGCTAAAAATTGGGCTACTTTGGGTAAATCATACCGGTCGGCCAGCGGGTAGGCGTGTTCGATGGCCCAACTACGGGCCACCTCACGATCAGGCGTAATAATCTCTCGGGTGACTTCAGGCCCCAAAAACGGAGTGCACTGGCCGGCCTTGATGCGATACAATAAGCTGTTCCAGTCGCGGTCATCGAGGGTTTGAATGGATGAACTATCGGCGCTATCCGGCTGGCGGCCCGAGCTAACCACAGCCTGATCAGGCTGCCGGACAATTTGGGCCACTTCCTCGGCAATGGCGGTTAAATCTTCGTCAATGTGGCTGCCGCCGTCGCCATAAACCGGCTTGCCCGATTTAGGCCGGACTTGCATCTCGGCCAGCCAATCGACCATACGCCAGGCGCACGCGGTGGCGATGATCGGAAAAACGACCAGCCCTTCACTTTGGCGACGCTTGAGTAGTTTCGGCACTTCCTGGTTTAAAATGAAATCGGAGGTGAGGAAGTTGGCACTGATCAGCAGGATCGCCACTTTAGCCCGGGCAATGGCCTGGTCGATGGCCTGGGCGGTTTCCGTGCCCGCGCTAATCTGATCGACACTCCACAGATCAATTAACCCCGCCCGCTGCAACACCCCCAGATGGGACAGCAGTTTGTCTTTCTCGGCTTCATCTTTTTGGCTGTAGCTGATAAAAATAGATGGCTGGGACATTAGATTCTGATACTAGGTCAAGGATTTTATGGCAAGTGTCTATAAAGTATAGATGAAATATTAAAGGTTTAAAAGTACCGGCGCAGTATTTTTGGGCCAGCTTAGGACAGATTAACTATCAAGCTGTCAGCTATCAGCCTTCAGACATTGACTTTCTGATAGCTGATAGCTGAAGGCTAATACGCCCATTAGTTATTATACGCCGCGTAAAGCTCAAACATTGGGCAAAAAGCGGGCTGAATTCCGGCAAAATTATTACACTATAAAAGAGACAGGCATGACCAACAACCCAACCGAACCCAAATCGCCAACTAACAAGCTAATGATAGCGTTTGTTATCGTCTTAGTTATTGCTTTGGCTGCGATCGCGTATGTGATTTATCTGCAACAACAAGCGGCCACGCAGGCTCAGCAGGCTGCGGCGGCGCAAGCCACGGTCGCGGCCGGACAAGCCGCGGCCGTAACTGCCCAGGCCCAGGCCGATGCCGCCGAAATCGGGCAGGCCGCCAGCCGGGCCACCGCCGAGGCCGCGTTCGATGAGGCGCGGCTGGCTCAAGCCACCGCTCAGGCCGGAGAAGCCGAGATCGCTCGTCGGGAGGCGGCTGAGGCCTCATCAGAGACGCGTTTGGCCGAGTCGCGCCGGTTGGCTGCGGCGGCTCAAAGCACTTTGTCGGTCGATCCACAGTTGAGCCTGTTGTTAGCCATGCAAGCTATTTCCTCCACCTACGGCCTCGATGGCACAACCAGCCAGGAGGCCGAGCAAGCGCTGCACCAAGCAGTGCAGGCCGTTCGACCCCACTACAGCTTGATAAACGGCCACACCGCCGCCGTTAATGACGTGGCCTACAATCCGGCCGGCGACCGCATCGCTACCGCCAGCGACGATCAAACCGCCATCATCTGGGACCCCGCTACCGGCCAGGCGGTGCTCACTCTGGCTGGCCATACCGCCGAAATCTACAGTCTCAGCTTCAACCCGGCCGGCGACCGGCTAATTACGGCCAGCTTCGACCAGACGGCCAAAATTTGGGACACGGCCACCGGCCAGTCACTGCGGACGCTGACCGGTCACTCCGATTGGGTTGTCGGCGCGACGTTCAGCCCAACCGGAACATTGGCAGCGACCGGCAGTCAAGACGGCACGGCGATCATCTGGGACGCTGAATCGGGCGAGTTGTTGCTGACGCTTGAAGGCCACACCGGGCCGGTGAATCGCGTAGCGTTTGACGCCACAGGTGAACGGCTGGCAACCAGCAGCGATGACGCTACAGCGATCATCTGGGATGCCGCATCGGGTGACCAGCTGCTGGTGCTCGAAGGGCATGACGGGCCGGTCTATAGCGTCGCCTTTGCCCCGGCGGGCGACCAGATTGCCACCGCCGGTCTCGATGGCACGGTCAAACTATGGGACGCTGCGTCGGGTGAACTCTTGGATACCATTTCCGCTCACGAAGATTGGCTAACCGATGTCAGCTTCAGCCCGGACGGTGCGTATCTGGCGGCAACCAGTCGCGATGGCACGGCCACGCTGTGGAACATCGAGTCGGGCAATACATTGACGCTGGCCGGCCATCAAGGGGCGGTCCAGGCAGTGGCCTTCCGCCCCGATAGCGAATCGCTCGTGACGGCCGGGGATGACGGCACGGCCAAAATTTGGACGATTAAGGGCGAACCCGAGCTGTCGTTGTCAGGGCATACCGGGCCGGTTTATGGCGTCGCGTTCAACGCCGCCGGCAGCTTGCTGGCGACGGCCAGCGCCGATGGGACGGTTCGGTTGTGGGATGTCGCGCCTTCGGTTGATCGGGGTGCGGTAGCCGGCTTGCAACAACGAGTTCTCTCCGGCCATGATGGCCCGGTTTACGATGTCGCCTTCAACGCGGCCGGCAATCGGCTGGCGACGGCCGGGGACGACGGTGCGGTTAAACTCTGGAATGTGGTGTCCGGCCGTACTCTACAGACGCTGACCGGCCACGATGGCCCAGTTTATAGTGTGGCCTTCGCGTCTGACGGTCGATTGGTAACTGCCGGGGCCGACAACTCCGCGATCATCTGGGATGCCGCCGCGGGTCAACCGCTGCAAACGCTAACTGGCCATGACGATGTCGTTAATGACGCGATTTTTAGTCCCGACGGAACGCAGGTCGCCACCACCGGGGCTGATAATTCGGTTCGACTGTGGGAGGCCGAGTCCGGCCGGGAGCAGCTCAACTTTGTCGGCCACAGCGCTCCAGTAACCAGCGTGGCTTTCAGCTCGGATGGGCTGCGTTTGGCAACGGCGGATACAGCGGGCGTTATCAACGTTTGGTTGGCTGAATCGGGCCAAGTGATCGCTTCCTTCGAGAGCGACGCCGGCGTGGTCGCTCGGTTGGCCTTTGCTCCTGAAGGTGTCCGGCTGGCGGCAACAATGATCGACGGATCGACCCGTTTGTGGAATATTATTTCCAGGCAACTGCTGTTGACATTGCCCGGTCAAAGCAGCGTTTATTCGGGCATCGCCTTCAACAGCACAGGCACGCTGCTGGCCACCGGCAGCGAAAACGGCCAGGCGGACATCTGGGCCGTGGACGCGGATGAAGCGCTCGATTTAATCGGCCACAGCGATCGCCTGCTCGAGGTGACTTACAGCGCC
>JAGRCC010000485.1 GCA_020433785.1 Anaerolineae bacterium | reverse complement strand
TTAATTTTTCCAACAGAACGAACACATCGAGCAATGCCGATCTAATTTTTCCGGCGGAAACAGCGCGTCGAGCAATGCCGACAACCTGTTTCTCTCATCCGTAAGGCATCGAAGAATGCCGATGGCTTCATTGTTAGGGAGCCAACGGCTCGCGTAGTGACGATGCTCTATGGGCGCTGTCCTAATGGCCTGCGTTGGTTACTCGCCCTGGATTGTGACCGTAATCCGCCGGCCCGAGGCGTGGTTGCGATGCTCGCACAGGTAGATACCCTGCCACGTCCCGACATTGAGCCGGCCATCGGTGATGGGAATGGTCAGCGAATTGCCCAGCAGTGAGGCTTTGATGTGGGCCGGCATATCGTCGGAGCCTTCATAATTATGTTTATAGTAGGGCGCGTTTTCCGGCACCATTTTGTTGAAATGGCTCTCGAAATCGACGCGCACGGTCGGGTCGGCGTTTTCGTTAAGCGTTAAGCCGGCTGATGTATGGTGAATGAAAATGTGAGCCAGGCCAATCTTAACCCGGCTAATTTCCGGCACGTTCGATACAATCTGGTCGGTCACCAGATGAAAGCCACGTCGAAAGGCCGGTAAGCGAAAGGTGCGTTGGTACCAGGGCATAAGTCTCCTCCTATCGGGCTGCGCCCCTCAAGAATGTCTATTCTTAAAAATACCACAAGTTGAGTCTGCTGTTAAATAGAAAACCCCATCCAAAATTATCTTAGATAGACCATCCTGCGATATAATAACGATTAGGAATGTCTAATTTTTCACAAAGGAGAGGGTGTCGTGAAAAAGACCATTCTTTTCCTGATGTCTGACACCGGCGGTGGGCATCGCGCCTCAGCCCAAGCCATTGAAGAAGCGATCCAGCATCTTCACCCCAATCGATACACCATCATCATCGAAGATATGTGGAAGAACCATACGCCTTGGCCGTTTAATCGTCTGCCCGACCTTTATGGCTGGTTCACCGGCCCTGGTCTGCCGTTGTGGCGGCTGATGTGGCGCGTCTCGGCGTATGCCTCGGTTCAAAGTAGGCTCTTTACGTTTATTTTTCCGGTTATTAAACACCGTGGGGCCGACTATATCAAACAGGTCCAGCCTGATTTAATCGTGTCGGTTCATCCGATGATGAATCAGGTGGGGATGGGTTGGCTTAACGCCGCCGGATTGCGGGCGCCGTTTGTCACCATCGTGACCGATATGGTCACCTTTCATCCCTCTTGGATTTGTCCGGAGGTAACGCGCTGCATTGTGCCGACGGAACAGGCGCGTGATCGGGCGCTGAGATTTGGGATGCCGGCCGAGAAGTTGGCCGTTTACGGTCAGCCGGTCGGCTTGAAATTTGTTACATCGAACCAGGACAAAGCTACGGTGCGCCGGCAGTTGGGCCTAATGGCCGAGCGGTATACCATTATGGTCATGGGCGGCGGCGAAGGGTTTGGCAAAATTTATAAGGTGGCTCGTCACATTGCCCGGCAGGCACCGCAGGCCCAACTGATTATTGTGGCCGGGCGTAATCGGCCACTGAAGCATAAATTGGAGGCGGTGACCTGGGAAATTCCTACCCACATTTACGGCTTTGTCGATAATATGCCTGATTTGATGCGCGCCTCGGATGTGCTGGTCACCAAAGCCGGCCCCGGCACCATCAGCGAAGCGTTTATCAGCGGGCTGCCGCCGGTATTGTTGGGCTACATTCCAGGCCAGGAGACCGGCAACGTGGCCTATGTCCAGGAAAATGAGGCCGGCGTCTACGTTCGACGGCCACTGGACGTGGCCCAACTGATCTGTGATTGGATGACGCCCGGCAACCCCACTTTGCAGCATATGTCACAGAACGCGGCCCGGCTGGCCCGGCCTCAGGCGTCGCTGCAGATTGCTAATGAGTTGTGTCAGATTGTGTGAGATTGATGGTTGGATGGTTGGATGGTTGGTTAATTATAGGTAACTATCCAACCATCCAACAAATTATCCAACAAACTATCCAACTCACATTTTCATTCCCGATGGTGCGTCGCAGGAACGGCTTGACCCTTGGGATAACGATGCTGCCCCCAGCCAAATTTGTGGGTTAGCGCGATGATCAGGCCGATGCCGCAGACGGCGGATAAAGTCCAGATGAAGATCGACCAGCCGAAGCGCTCGTAAATCAGCCCCGGTAGGTATGATCCCAGCACGCCGCCGCTGTAGTAAAAGGCGACATACAAGCCGTTGACCACACCTTTGTTCTCGCGGGCCAGCCGGTTGACCAGCCCCACCGCCACTGAATGCACCAAGAACATCGAGCCGCAAAAGATCAGCAGTGTACCGAACAACAGCCACGTGCTGGCGGTCATTGTGACCAATAACGTGATGGCTAAGCCGATGATCCCGGCAATGATGGCGTTTATGGCGCTGCCAAATGCCGTGACGAGGCGCGGCGAAATTAACGAAATCGTCACCCCGACCAGATAACCGGAGTACATAAACCCAATCATCGACTCCGATGGGTGGCCCCACAGTGCGGTTAAACGGAAGGGGAGGTAATTCAAAAAGCTGGAGAAAACGAAAAAGACGCAGAAGATGACGCCGTAGATTTTGAGGTAATCGCCGCCGCGCAGCGTATCCAAAATAATGCGCGGGTTGGGCCGGCCGGTTTTGACCGTCATTTCTTTTTTGAGCCAACCTAGCGCCACAAAGTTGCCGATTAACAGTACCGTTAAGCCAAAGTAGTAATATCGCCAGCCCACGTATTCGGCGGTCAAGCCGGTTAGCAGCCGCCCCGCATAGCCGCCCACAATCGTCGCCGCCACATAGATCGACATAGCCCGCTGCAATCGCTGACCCTCGCTAGCTCCCGATAGATACGTCATCAGGGAGGTCATCGCGGCGGGTAGCAGCAAACCCTGGCCAAACCGAATAACAATGAGCAGGGCAAACGAGTTGGTTAGCATCTCGGCCATTACAAAGAGAAGCTGTGTTACGGCCAGCCCTAGGATCGACCATTTCAGCAGCTTCACGGCTGATATCGACTCTAGAATGTAACCGTATGACAGCGGGGCAATTCCCAGCGGAATCATCGTGATCGCTGTTAGCAGCGCCGCCTGCGACTCGGTCACGGCATAACGTTCGGCAAAAAAGGGCAGCAGTACCTGGGGTGGGTAAATTGTACAGAATACTAATATCGTTGTGGTAACCGTAATTAGAAGTTGCATTGGTCCTTCTTATTTTCA
This sequence comes from Anaerolineae bacterium, assembly GCA_020433785.1. The sequence continues at coordinate 3,204 of JAGRCC010000485.1, read as the reverse complement.
GGCAGATATTAGCACGCATTCGCTCTCTAAACAACTTGATACCTTCCGAACTCTACAATTTCTTTTATCTTCCTCAACGCCTGTTTACGATCTATGGCCCTAAAAATTGCTCATCATCAGCCAAAACAATAGCCAACCACGTGGTGCCGGCCACACTGGCCCACTCCTGAAAAACCTCGTCAGTGCCGGTGATGGTGGCTTTGGGCCTGGCGTAAGCTACTCCGCCCTCTTCATCTTGTAGCTTGATAATTTCTCCCAAGATGGCTTGGCTTTTTGTGATGTTCCCCAGGCGACGGTGGGCCAGGGCCACTTGAAGCGAACCCTGGCTCCAGACGGTACTGCGATCCGCATAGGGAGCGTAACCATCTATCGGGCCTGGCCCTAGAACCGGCTGGTAAGTTTGTTCGACAAAATCTAAGCTGAGTTGGGCTTTAGTCGGATGCCCGGTAGCTTCCAAAAATAGCGCTCCTAGCGAGTTGCTTTCAATCAAGCCGGCAGCAGTGTCATCCGACCCAACAACAAAATGGCCTTGCTTCTCATCCCAATACTGTTCAAGGAGCGCCGTTTTGATGAGGTCTGCGGCCGTCTGATAGAGGTCATTGCTGGTCAAACGGGCTAGGTCTCGTAGAAAAAAGTAAGTAATAATATTTTGACTCGTCGTAAAGGATGAGACGGCGGGATCGTCCTGGATGGCTCCATAACTGGGGCTGTCCGGGGTTTGATTTTGCAGCGAGAGCAAGTAAGCTGCAATCTGTTCCGCTACCGCTTGAGATTGGGCATCACCCGTTTTTTGCTGGTAAAAAACAAGGGCATAGCCTACCCAAGCGATAGCGCCGGAGCGATAGTATTCATGAAACCAGTCGTTATCCGTATTATAAGAAAAGCCTAGTTTGCCGTCGGCTTGCACTTGTCCTTTTAAGGCATTCAAAATGGCTTGCGCCTCACCAAAATTGGCGTTAGCGGTGAAGGCTATCCCGGCCAAAGCATCATCAAAAATCCAGGATCGGGCAAAGAGGTAGGGATAGGCTTCATCCGTTTGGGGCAAGGCATAGCCGATAATGAGTCCGGCTCTATCGGTTAGGGGCTGTGGGACGGTTTCGTTAGGGGTGATTTGCCGAATTAGCCAGGCGATAGCCAATCGCCGGTTTTTGGGCCAAAGAAGGGCCGGATCAGGATTCCCCGTGGGATTGGCTGCACTCCAGAGAGCCCAGGCCAAAACATGGGTTCCATCGATAGCCAGAGGGGGCAGATCGATGTTACTGGTTTTGGGGATAGTATTAGGCTGGCGGTAATCATCACTTACCAAAAAGGCAGCATACATCTGTCCTTCATGCACCTGGTCAATTTGCCAGGAACAATCGACACCCAACGATTGCTCCATCTTCACGCCCTCAATGCTCTCCTGGGTACTGTTGTACCATAAATCGGTTTTAGCATAGAGCGCCACTTTTGCGCCTTCAGCTCGATACCGGCTGGCTCCCTCGCCCATCAGTTGCCCTGATACACGTGACATGGAATCGCCGTCAACCACAATCGACAATCGTAATGGACCTTCATTATTGCAAGCATTGAACTGAGGCCAGGTCAGGACGGGAATTAAGAGGATGATCAGTAAGGCGACCGGCAGCGCGATTTGCCATTTTGGCCTGGTGAGATTGGGTAGCATCGTACACCTCTTATGGATAAATATGGTTGATGCTTTGAGGAGAAATTCTTTTCGTTACCGGTGTACGCAGGAGAAGAATCAATAGGGGACAGCCAGGGTCACATCATCCGCATATCGTTGAGCATTGTTGGACTTTGATTCGGTGAAAGCAAAAGGTTCTCAAACCATCAGAAATACCTATGCATACTTAATAATACCTTATCCAAATAATAAAATTTTGTGAAAAGCTTATGAAAATCCTCTGATTTGTCAAGCAAAAGCGGTTGCATTATTATTTTTGTGAGCGAATCCTATAGAGAGGGGCAGCTATGCGGATTGTCCGGCAAAAAGTACGTCACATTGTGGTCAACCCCCTGATCCTTAGCAGTTTTACCGCCGCTGTTTTACTGGTGTTAGGTGGCTGGTTTTGGCTGGCCGATATTTCATACGAATATCCGGGGCCGGCCTTGGCAGTGGGGCTCTTAGGGGTGGCAGTTTTTCTGATAGGTTTGGCCTTCAGCGATCTTCGAGGTGGAAAAAGCCCGGAAACCTCGGATCAACGCAATGCCGATTCTCCACATTTACCTCGGGTGGTAGGGCTGGCTCGCCTGGTGGACCGCTGGCAAATGTTTAATCCCTCGGAGGAGGATCGCCAGATTTTGGATGAGCAAATCCAGATCGTGCTCTCAACCGCTCAGCGCCATTATAATACCTATGATGAAATCCGTTTGCTGGAATATTTTCGCGGCGCCAAACTCAAGGGCGGCGCGTTTCTTTTGACCATTAGCCCTAACATTACCCCTTTGGTCTGGAAATTCGATAGCCTGACGAATATCAACCGTGAAATAAGAAATTACCGGCATTGTGTTCGAGAGTTTTTAGGAAATACGCCTGGCGAAGCCTGGGAACCGCGCCAGCGTTACGGAACTATGGGGACTGAAGATTGGGGGCTGATAGCCTACAACTTTGTGGGGCGAGGAACCGATCCGGCGGCGCTCAAGCAGTTACAAACCTTTGGCGATTACTATTTGAGTCACGTTGAGTCGCAAAATGCCGGTATTATCCGGCAGATTTTTAAGGCTCTGGAACCGTGGTGGCTTATGCGGCGCGGTTGGCCCGAAGATTGCCGGCGGGGTGGCTTGCGCAGTTTGTATGATGAGTATAATCGTTTGTCACGATACCGAGCCATAATGCGACAAGAACTACAGAGCGTTGGTCGGCAGCAGCAGATAGCCGTTTTAGAAAACCTTGATTTTTCAACAACGTATCTGGACCTTGGCGTGGGTGAACAATTGAGAAACCCGTTCAATTGGCTGGCGCACGTATTCGAGACCAAAAAGCTCGATGTCTGGAGCGTCCAACATCGTCAAGATTCAATTGTGCATGGCGATTTTCATTCCGGAAATATCTTGATCGAGGATGGGGACCCGCCAAAAATACGCTTGATCGATTTTCCTCATGTTCACGTTGGCCCCACTGTACAGGATATTGCTCGACTGGAGGCTGATCTTAAATTTAGCCTTCTGGCGGATGAGTCACTGCAACGCTTGGAGCTAAGA
>JAGRCC010000484.1 GCA_020433785.1 Anaerolineae bacterium | reverse complement strand
CCAGCAGCATCTTGAAGTCGGTGGGTGCGGCCACGGCGTGAGGAATGTTGGCCGGCATCACCACGACCTGACCGGCAGGCACGCTCATCTCCTGGTTATCGATGGTGATAAGCGCCTCGCCATCCAACACCTGGACGAGCGCGTCGCCGGAGGCGGTGTGGGCGCTTAGCCCTTCTCCGGCGGCAAAGGCAAACAGGGTCACACTAACGCTGCTGTTTTGGGCTAGCGTCCGGCTGACGACTTGTCCGGTTTGGTACTCAACCAGCCCACTTAAATTGACTACTTCGGAAATGGGAATATTTTTGATCATTAGGTCTCACCTATTCTTTTTCGTTTTCGACTAAGGCTACCCCCACAGCATACCTTACTTGTTAGGGTTGAGCAATCGAATAAGTTAGTTCAGTAGGTTGGGTTGAATGGGTCAAATCGATACGCCGTTACCCAAAGCGTTGTTTTTCGTCGGAGATTCAGGCGCTAAAACCCGGAATGAAACCCAACGTTAGCTCTGAACCAATCTTTATGCTGCGAGCGCGGCTAGCGCCGCCTCGATCGAAACCCCTGACTTGATCTGTTCCCGCATTTGATACACTTCACTGCCTTCAGGCTTTTCAAGCATAGTCCGCAGCCGGTTCAGCAGCGGTCGATCCGGATCAGCGGCTAACGCTTGTTCCGCTGCTGTTAGAACCACATCGGCTGTTTCAAGAGTAGTCAGGCTTTCGAAACCGTATTTGGCGCTGTGTTGGTGCAAGGCAATGTCCGGCACCGCAGCACGATTTGGCAGCGTATGATCGAGGCACAAGCCTTTGAGCAGCGCCAGCAAACTACCGTAGAGCGAAAAATTGCGGCAGCTATCGCAGGCTTTGAACTCGATGCGCCCCACCTCGGCTTCGAGCCGGGCCAGCGCGGTCAGCTGCGGTTTGCCTTCGATCATCTCGGCCTTGTCGCCGACAAAGACCAGAACCGCCGGGCGCACATCGTGGCGTAAATAGGTTCGAACCGACAGGCCATCCCATAGGTGCCCGCCATAAAAGGGAGCGCTAAAGCTAAACGGAACGATGAAGGGACTGTAGGCGGTCAGCTTCCGGCCCAGGTCCAGGGTGATTGCTGTCGATAAACCGCTGAGCGAGAGATTCAAATCGGGCCCATAGGTTAGCATAGAAATAGTGTCTGTGACTAACTCCGGGGCCTCGGTTTCCAGCGAGCGTTCATAATCGCTCAAAGGCGGATTGGGACGAAACTCGGTGTGGATGGGGTTAAAACTTAGTGCGACCGGGGTGTAGCCAAACCGATCCGCCACAGTGCGCAGTCGTTCAAAGCTGTCGCACAATTCGGCTACGGCTCCGCTAATGGTGGGGTGAATCGTCGTGCGGATCTCGATGCCCTTGGGCGTGCAGGCAAGCGAGACTTCACCTTCGCCGAAGCGCTCGAAGCCCTCGATGTACCAGCGCTTGTGTTTGATGCCGGCATCGCCGATGCGGAGCTGCGGATAATCGCTGTCGTAGACGGGCAGTTCGGCCACAATTTGGGCGAAGGCGTCGAACGAGGTGTTGGTGAAGTCGGCGAATTGGCCGCTTGAATTGAGAAAAGCGACCTCGTGTTCAATTCCAAAACGAAATTCAGTTGGCACTAACGTTTTCCTCCAAATTATCTTTAATTCCTGCCCCTGGTCGGCATATTGTGCCGCCAGATTGAGATCATGTAAAATCGTCAAGACCTCGATGCCTTCTATCTATCCACACTCTCCCTAATGTCAGGGTAAAACCGTTCTCCGCTGCTATCATTAGCCACTTGTATGTCAACTGTGACATTACCTTCCTTCCCCGTTCCCATTATATGGCTTTGATTGAAGTCTCATTTTGACCATCTAGCGCATGCCCCCTCACCCTCTCAGCCTTTGTCTCGTCTCTTAATAAGATCTTCATAACTTCTGCAAAAGTTCTCTCGAACTTTGTTATATACTGAGCCTAAGCGATTAAGTAACTTTTTCAGTGCCGGAGAAAGAGATGGGGAGATGGCTAAGATCATTCTCCTCATCTCTCATCTCCACGCTCCATACCGTATATCCACGTTCTCAAACAGAACAGGAGGAAACCATGATCAGAAAAAAAACAATGTCTTTATGGGCCGGACTGCTGGCCCTGTCGATGCTGGCGGCTTGCAACAGCAGCGTCGCCCCGATCCTCTCCCTCAACCAACAGGTTGAAACCAGCGAGATTAACGAAACTATTGACACGACCATCACCGAAACCGACGAAGCCAACGCCGATATGGGCGCGGCTTCGGTGGCCGACGCGGCACAAGCGAACAGCAAAAACCATGATGACGAAGCCGATTACACCTGGGACAGCACCGCTGTCATCCCCATCGTGTTGAATGGCGACTCCATCACCGCCGACGGCGAAGGGGTTGAGGTTAACGGCAGTACGGTCACCATCACCTCGGCCGGCACTTACAGCCTCAGCGGGGCGTTAATTGACGGCCAAATTATCGTCGATACGGAAGATGAAGAGATCATTCAACTCATCTTGAACGGGGTCAATATCGGTAGCTCGACCAATGCCCCGATTAACATCGTCAACGCTGAAGAAACGATGATTATCCTGGCCGATGGCACGGACAACTACATCACCGACAATGACTCATACGTTTTTGCCGACCCGGACGAAGACGAACCCAACGCCGCCATCTTCAGCAAATCTGACCTAACCCTCTCCGGCAATGGTTCGCTAACCGTTGATGCCAATTACAATGACGGTATCGCCAGCAAAGACGGGCTGATCATCGCCGGTGGTACCATTACGGTCAATGCGGTCGATGATGGCCTTCGCGGCAAAGATTATCTCATCGTTAAAGATGGCAACCTGACGATTAATGCCCAGGGCGACGGTCTCAAATCCGACAATGAGGACGATGCCGACAAAGGCTATATCGTCATCCAGACCGGCCTCATCACCATTACCGCCGGCGGCGATGCGATGCAAGCCGAAACCGACGTTTTGATCACCGATGGCACATTCACGCTGACCTCCGGTGGCGGCAGCACCGTCTATATTGACGAAGAAACCTCGGCGAAAGGCATTAAAGCCGGCGTCAATCTCAATATCGATGGCGGAACCTTTACCCTTGACGCGGCCGATGACGCTATTCACTCCAACGGCAGCCTGGTCATCAATAACGGCACGTTTGTTATCGCTTCGGGTGATGACGGTATCCATGCCGATGCGACTCTGGAGATCAACGACGGCGACATCGCCATTACCCAGTCTTATGAAGGCATCGAAAGCGCCGTGATTACCATCAACGATGGTAACATCAACCTCGTCTCAAGCGACGATGGTGTGAACGTGGCCGGCGGAAATGATGGCTCCGGCATGGGCCGTCGACCAGAACCGGGCGGCGAATTCACCGAAGGTGAAATGCCGGAACCGAATGGTGAGTTCGGCCGGGGGCGAGGCCCCAGACCGGAAGGTGAGCCCGGCCAAGGTGGAGGATTTGATCTGAGCGGCTTGTTCGGCCAGGATGGTGGTCCAGGCGGCGACGGTTTTGCGGCCTCCGGCAATTACTACCTTTACATTAACGGCGGCACGATTGTGGTCAACGCCGGTGGTGATGGTCTCGACGCCAACGGCTCGATCGAGATGACCGACGGGCTTGTTATCGTTAACGGCCCGACCAATCGCGGGAACGGCGCATTAGATTATGATGGTTCGTTCACCCTGAGCGGTGGCTTTCTCGTCGCCGCCGGAAGTTCCGGAATGGCCCAGGCGCCCGGCCAGACCTCGACCCAACCTTCTGTCCTGATCAATTTCGACGCGACCCAGGCAGCCGGCACGCTGGTGCATATTCAATCGGCAGACGGGCAAAACATCCTCACCTTTGCTCCGAGTAAAGAGTTTCAGTCTATCGCCTTCTCTGCGGCCGAACTGACCGAGGGAATAACCTACCAGGTTTACCTCGGCGGCAGCGCCACCGGCACCGTGACCGACGGTCTGTACCAGGACGCCACCTATACGGGCGGCGTCAACTATACAGAATTTACAATTTCTGATATCGTTACAAGCGTAGGCAGTAATTCCAGATGGTAATTGGGAAGTAGGGAAAGGGTAATCTCCTTATCTCTAATCTCCAATCTCCTGCCTGACTGCTCAAGTTATTTAAGGGCCGATCCTTAACGCAAAAGTCGCTACAGACGCAAAAGTTTTTACAACTTTTGCGTCTTTTGCATCTCTGACGTAAAAAGTTCTTACTCAATATGGGGATCAACAACCAACCATATGGCTATGATTAGGCCGGCTCACCGACCTCCGCCGCGAAGCCAAATTCTTCCAGGAGTTGTTTAACCCAGGCCGCAATCCGGCGATCGGAGAGATTGGCCTGGTTATCATCATCCAAGGCCAAACCGATGAACATGCCATCCTCTTCGGCCAGCGAGGCGGTATGGTCGTAGTCGTCCAGCGTCCAGCGGCCCACAATCTCCGCGCCAACCTGACGGGCTTTTTGGCCGACAATGCCGATGGCGTCCTGGAAATTCTCCGGGTAGCCGTATTGGTCGCCGGTTCCGAACAGGGCCACCTGTTTGCCGCTGAGATCCAGCTCATCAAACTGCTCAAATACATCTTCCCAATCCACTTGCAATTCGCCGATGTTCCAGGTGGGGACGCCGATGATGATTTTGTCGTAGTTCAACATTTGCTCCAAATGATCAATATCGCCCACGTTGATCAGTGTGACCAGTCCCGCTTGAAAGTGGTTGAGTTGGGCTTGAATCGCCTCCGCCGCCGACTCAGTGCAGCCGGTGGTACTGCCGTAAAAAAGACCGATGTTCATCTTATTGCTCTCCTGCAAAAATTGAGTTCGGCTTCTAATTTACGGCCTGGTCACGGTTTAATCAATAGCCCGCCATTAACTCCGGCAGTACACTTAAGCAATACGCCACTTGAGCGAGGTTAAGATTTTTTTAACAATGGTGAAGAAAGGGAAGTGAGTTAGATTAAGAGGCGTACAACCGGCTCGATTGAGACGACACCGACCATAAAAATGGAGCAGGGCGACAAAGCTGGCTTTGTTATCCATGATATGCAGGGTTTACGCAAAAACCCAGGTAACAGTCACTTATTGGCGTTAATCAGAAGTTGGATAGCCCAGACAAGTCGATTGAGCGTGATCAAGTGACTGTCACCTCTAGAACTGCGTAAGTCCTGATATGGTTAAAGTAAACTCTGACACTCCAGGTCTGGTTTCAATTTTGAGGATTGTAGCTCAGGCCATCGATGTTGATAGGCCAGGGTTTGACCTAATCGATATGCTTCTCCAGCACCTCATCGTGATCAAGATTACCTTCTTCCAAATGGCCGGTGGCAATATAGATCACCCGTTCAGCGATGTTGGTAGCCAGGTCGGCAAAGCGCTCTAACTCGCGCCCGGCCCGCAGCAGTTGGTAGCAGGCTTCGGTTTTGGTCGAATTATTGGCTCCAACTAAATCGAACATGGTTTGGGTGTAAAGATTGGCGTAGAGTTTATCTACGGCCTCATCGCGATAGATGACCAGCTTGGCCAAGTCAATATCAAGATCGTCATAGGCTTGCAGGCAATCGCGCAGCATAGACAGGCCCAACTCACCCATCATATGAAGTTCATTGGGCTGATGCAGATCGGTTTTGCCGTCCAGCCGGGGGATAATTTTAGCGATGCCCTTGGCTTGATCCCCCATTCGTTCCAAATCGACAAAAATATGCATGGCAGCCACAATTCGGCGCAGGTCGCCGGCAAATGGCTGTTGGGTAGCCAATAAAACCGTGCATTTTTCTTCCAACGCGAAACGAGCCTGGTTGACCTCTTGATCCAAGTCGCGTACTTGGTGGGCCAGGTGCATATCAACCCTGGCCAGGGCTTCAAGGGCCATCGTTATCTCTTTATCAACAAGCTCACCCATTTTGAGGGTATCTGCCCGCATCTGCCTTAGATCCTGACTAAAATGTTCGCGCGTGGTCATCTTTGAACGCTCCTTGTGGCATTATACTTGAGAGGATGATAAAAATCCCGCCACATTGTAATCGCCAGGAATAACAGAGTCAAAAACGTGACTGATTAACTATTAACCAGGCGCTCAGTCAAATGCTCGCGGCCCCATTCGCCAATATATTGAAATAAGGGGATCAGCGTGCAGCCTTTAGTCGAAAGCGAATATTCTACTCGCGGCGGAACTTCCGGATATTGCCGGCGCTCGACTAACCCGTCTTGCTCCAACTGGCGCAGTTGTTGGATCAACATTTTCTCACTAATGTAGTTGATCGAGTGCTTAATCTCACCATAGCGCCGGGTGCCGTGCATTAATCGGCCTAAAATGATAATCTTCCAGCGGCCACCCAGCAGGTTGGCCACGGCTTCGACCGGACATTCATATTTTTCCACGTACATTAGGTGTCTCCTTTTTGGGCTATCATAGCACGAAACTAACCCAATTAATAGTACCTTACAAAAAAGTAAGTACTTGAAATTCGGAAAGTGATGGCTTATAGTAGCCTCATCCTTTGCTTGCAAGCAATCTATTTTACAAATGCGACAAGGAGAAACAATGGATACTGAAGTGACTAAACCTGTTGAACGTTTTTTTACCGCCTTTGGGCAAGGCGATTTGGACAGCCTGTTGGAAACGTTACACGATGATATCGTCATCGATATTGCCGGGCCGGACAGTGTGCCGCTCTATCGGACCTATCACGGCAAGGGTGAAGCCCGCCAATTTATCGAATCGCTAGGTGGAACCTTTCAAACCCAACAATTCAATATCCAGACGCTAATAGGTCAGGATGATACGGTTATGGCCGCCGGGGTGTTTAAGCATATGGTCATCCCCACCGGCAAAATCTTTGCCAGCCCGTGGGCGCTGCACTGCGAAATCAAAGACGATAAAATTGTGCATTATCGGTTCTATGAAGACACAGCGGCGGCCGTGGCTGCGTTTCAAACAAATTAAATAGGCTGGGGCGAACTAGGTGACAGTCACTTAGACGTAACAAATCGACTTGTTTGAGCTAAACGGACGTTTATTTTTGGCAAAAAGTGACTGTCACCTTTTGAACTGCGTAACTCATAACTCTGTGAAAATCGGTGTCATCCGTGTTTTATTATTTCTCGTCAGGCCTTGAAATCGGGATGACTGAAAATGGGTTAGTTTTGCTTACGGTCGGTGTGCCCAACGACTTCTCCGGGGCAACTTGATCGCGAACCCGCTGCTTCAGCTCGGTGATGTCGGGGAAGCGACCGGCCTCAGCCCGAGACCAGAGGTGGGTTTCATCGACCCACACTTCAAATTTGGCACATTGTTCTACACGCTGCCTAAGTCCAGTTGGCGACATATTTTTATACGGACTTCAGCCTTTGGGCCCTAAACCATTATCGACCACCCGTCCATCTCGCAGTTTGACGATGCGCCGGGCAAAGGCCATCACCCGCGGGTCATGAGTGGCAAAGATAAAGGCCGTGCCGGTCTGTTGGTTGAGACGCTGCATAATTTCCATCGCCTGGGCGCCGTTGGTCGTATCCAGGTTGGCCGTTGGCTCGTCGGCCAGCACTAGCGTGGGATGCGGCCCCAGAGCGCGGGCAATGGCCACGCGCTGCTGTTCTCCGCCGCTCAACTGGTCGGGCCGGTGGTCGGCTCGGTCAGCCAGCCCAACCGCGGCCAGCATCTCCAGCGTCCGTTCTCGTCGTTCGGTGGGGGGAACGTTGTTCAACAGCAGCGGCAGTTCCACATTTTCATAAGCGGTCAGCACCGGCACCAGGGCAAAGAATTGAAAGATAAAGCCGATTATCTCTCGCCGCAGGTCGGCCCGTTGGTTGGCATCAAGGCGGGTCACGTCTCGCCCATTGATTTTTATCGAGCCGTGATTGGGCTTATCCAGGCAGCCCATCAACTGGAGTAACGTGGTTTTGCCGGAGCCTGATGGACCAACCAGAGCGGTAAATTCGCCCTCTTCAATATTTAAACTCACACCGTCCAGGGCGCAGGTTTCTACTTCACCCACCGTATAGATTTTGGTGACATTTTCCAGTTGGATTATGGACATTTTATAGCTCCTTAGAGCCGAACGGTCTTTAAGATCTTTAGCTAAGGTATTCATAATGAACGTAATGAGTCAACCGGTTCCTGCCGGGCTGCGAATCGCGCCGGGTAAAGAGATGCCAGCAAAACAAAGATCAGCGTCCAGAGTGACAACCACATAAATGTGCCTGGTACAAATTGAGCGTACATGGTTGACTGCAAAGCAAAGTTGCTGCCGGCCGCCGAGGCCGCAGCCCCCAGCGGGATACCGACGTTCGATAGATAGACCACCCCAACCGAGCCGAGCACAAACCCCACCCCAACACCAGCCACGCCTAAAATAAACGCCTCAAACAAAAACATCTGCATAATTTGCCGACTTTTCACGCCCAGCGCGGCCAAAATACCAATCTCACGGAACCGTTCAAAAACCGCCATCAGCAGGGTATTGGCAATAATAACGGCCACCACCAGCATGACAATGCCGTCCAGGATCATATAAAAGCCCATCGCGGTGTCAACCGTTTGTAAAACCACCTGGTTTGACTCGCGCCAGGTGAGGGTAACCACCCCCGGGCTCTGGACGGCCGCAGCTACTTGGTCGGTATCCTCTTGCCGCTGTAATAACACGACAATAGCGCTGGCCCGTTCGCCGACGCCGGCAAAAGCCTGCGCCTTACTCAGCGGCATAAAGACCGCGCTTTCATCGTAGCTGACAATGCCGGTTGAAAA
>JAGRCC010000483.1 GCA_020433785.1 Anaerolineae bacterium | reverse complement strand
CCTAATTCATCGGCCAGACGGGGGTTGTCGCCAAATGACTCGGCGATATATGACATTTGTGGGGGAATGTTATCAGGGCAGGTCGCTAAATAGGCTTGCCAAAATTGCTCGATGCGGTTCATTACACTTTGATCTCTTGGGCTATAGGCTGCATCTGTAACCAATGCAGCAAACCACCCACCAATGCAAACAGCAACAGATGGCCGCAATAAAGCCAGAAGGTCAACCCTATGGTTGTCATCGCCGGCCAATGAATAATTACCATTAGCAAATCAAGTCCGGCGGCAGCGATCATCAGATAGGGTAGATGATGCAGGCGCTGCCAATCGTGCTCCACTTTGAACCATAATAGACCCGCGCCGAATGCACCAAACCAGGCAGCAAAAATGCGCACCATCAGCGGGCTGGTCGGCCAGGGCCAGTTGGCCACAGCCGCCGCCGGCCACAAAATAAGCAGGATGCCGGCCGCTAACACGATCCAGCCGGTGACAACCGCGACCTGACAGGTCAAGGGCCGAACCGGAACCGTTACATCCCAGGTTGCCCCGCGCCGTTCCTGAGCGATGTAAATAACCAGGGCCAGCAGCGGCGCACCGATATAAATGACCAGCCAATAGGCTAACTTTATACCCGGCGTAAATTTATCCAGGTGTAAAAGGGTCACCCATGTGATAAGGATGCCTGCCGTTACTAAAACCGGGACCAGATAGCGAGCCGGTTCCCACTGGTTACGCCAGACGGCAATCGACACGGCCACCGCCCCGCCCAGATACAACACCCCAAACAACCGGGCGTTGATCGGGGGATTGATCGGCCAGAAAAAAAGCGTTGCCGTAAATGTCGGCAGCAAAACTAGAATGATCGCTCCGGCCAAAGCATTGAGAGCCACAAAGCCATAAATAAATCGAGCCCAGTTGATCAGCGGTGTGTGTTTAGTTGACATGACAACCTCCCGACTGCAAATCTTAACTTCATTTCGCTAAATATAACTGCTAGTTTACCACAATAACGACACTCAGGTAAGAAAAATTTGCGAGTTTTTATGATTTAGCAGGAGTCTTACACGGTTGGCTCGCCAGGATTTAAAAATCAGCCACGAATTTCACGAATGAGTCCAAAAATAAAATTAGTGGAAATTCGTAAAATTCGTGGCAAAACGCTAAACCGCGTCAATGCTATTTATTTTGGCGTTTTATAGAGTGATGCTTATTCTAAGAAGGATGCTGTCTCTTTTTGCTGTTCCTTAAAAAACTCGTCTTGTTGGAGTTCCATATCCTTCAAGAAAAAGGTGGTTAAAAAGGCCAGTAGGGCAAATACGGTACTCACAGCAAATAAGCGCACGGTGCCGGCGGTTAAAGCCTGATGCACCGCCGTAATAAACTGATGATAAAGGACTATTCCGTTTTCACTCATACTGGTAAAGCTGGATTGGATGGCGGCCTGGGTTTCGGCGTTGATCAAACCTTGGGGATCGAGCAGGAGTTCTTGTTGAGCCGGCGGTAAGGTCTGAATCGCGGCCTGAAGTTGAGGCGGCATCAACTGCGCCAATTGGGCCGAAAAGATGCTGACCAGCACCGTGCCTAAAATAGGCGCGACAATAATACCCCCCAGCGATCGCACAAATTGCTGCGTAGCGCTGACCATACCCATCATCCGGTAAGGGAATGCGTTTTGCACGGCCACATTCAGCAGCGGCAACACAATGCCAATGCCCAAACCGATCAGAATATTATTGAATACTACCGTTAAGACGGTGGTATCCGGCCCCATCCGTGTGAGTAGAAAAGTACCAATCAGCAGGGAGAAAGTTCCAACTATCGCCTGAACTTTGTACTTGCCGGTTCGAGAAATAAGCTGGCCGCCAATAACGCTACCGGTAATAAAACTGAGCATCAACGGAGTTAAAATCTGGCCGGACTGTTGGGCGGTTTTACCCAGAACCCCCTGTACAAACAGCGGCAGAAAAATGATAGCCCCAAACATACCCATCGACACGAAGATAGCCACGATAGCGGTGGACGTAAAGATACGATTTCTAAACAGGTCAGGTGCAAAAATCGGTTCGGCGGCGTGGCGTTCAATCCAAATAAAGAGCCCCAGGAAAAAGATGGCGGCGGCAAAAAGCCCTAAAATTTGGATCGAGTTCCAGGCATATTCATTACCGGCCCAAGTAAACCCTAACAGCAGCGGCACTAACCCGGCGACCAAAGCCAAACTCCCTTGCCAATCGAGCTTGACGTTGTGTTCGGTTTTGACTGAGGGCAGCGCGTAGAGGACCGTCAACAAGGCCGCGCCGGCCACCGGCAAATTGATGTAAAAAACCCAGCGCCAGCCCCAATTATCGGTAATCCAGCCGCCCATTGTGGGGCCGGCAATGCTGGCCAAGCCAAATACCGAGGCAATCACCCCCATCCAGCGACCCCGTTCTCTGGGGTTGAAAATATCGCCGATGGTAGCTCGGGGCATGCTTAACAAAGCGCCGGCTCCCATCCCTTGCAATGCGCGGGCAATAATGAGCTGCGGCATGCTGCCGACCATACCGGACACCATCGAGCCCAGCATAAACAGAACAAGCCCCAAAATATAAAATGGTTTGCGACCGTAGACATCGGACAGCTTGCCGTAAATCGGCACCGTCACCGCCGAGGTTAACATGTAGGCAGTAAAAGTCCAGGCGTAAAGCGAGAACCCTTGCAGTTCACCAATAATGACCGGCATCGCGGTTGAGATAATGGTCTGGTCCAGCGCGGAAAAGAACATGGTGATCAAGACGGCGCCCAAAGCCCACCAACGGCGACTACCGGTAATCTGGTTGGTCGCTTGAACGTAATTTTTTTCTGCTTCGGTGCGGGAATCGGTTCGGACGCGTTTCATCAAGTTTGAAATAGAATTTGGCATTATTACAGACTCCTTAAAAGATAAAGGTTCGTAGCGATCGCGTTGGCGATCCTAGCCATGACAGGCTGACTACGAACGAGAATACAATGTTTATAGGTATTGCTATACGATAGGAACTGTCACCGATGGGGAGGATGGGTTACAAAATCCATCAATCGGTAGAGGCTGACTCGACCACAACGGCCTCGGCGATGCGGCTGAGTAAGTCGGTCAGCGTTTCAATTTCATCCGGGTTGAGCCGGGTTAGGTATTGGGCAAAAATAGTGGCGCGGTATTGACGGAGTTGGTCCAACATCTGTTGACCTTCCGGGCTGACCCCCACCAATACCACCCGCCGATCGTTGAGATGGCGCTTACGCTCGACCCAGCCGGCCTCAACCGCGCGATCGACTACCGCGGTACATCCGCTCAAAGTGATGCCCAGCAAACTGGCCAGATCAGACATACTCAAATCGCCCTTGCGCTCCAACAAGCGCAGTAGATGGGCCTGGCTGAGCGGAATAGGGTGAGGACTGCCCTTAAGATCGGCTGAAATCTGGCGGGTGAGCCGGCTCCAGGCTTCATCGAGGCGAATTAGCGCCGCCCTTACTTTTTCTTCGGGCCATTGTGGGTCCATAATTAGCTCTTTATCAAGTCAATTTACGTATCAAAAAATTAATGCTATAAATAGTTCATATATATGAACTATTATAATCATTCGTGTCGATGTGTCAAGTCCTCTAATCCTAATTCGAGTTCTTCCCGGCCTAACTATAATTCCTTACGTCTGGTGCGAATGGATCGAACCGGTTGCCGGAAGATATTGCTTTCAGGTAAAATTAATTCAGTACACATTTATCAAAACAAAAATTGAGGAGTCAGACAGTTCCTAATAGAATGACACCGACAATTAAAAAGTTAGTGGGATGGTTTGATGGTTGGCTAGCAACCAACTAACCCACTAACTAAACAAACCAACCATTTTCAGAGGAGAGCTAAAGCATATGTCTGTTTATGAAAGAGACCGCATGCCGATTGAGGAGGAAAACAAACATGCTCGACGGGGTTGTGTACTGGCCATTTTCATTGTACCGGTGATTTGTTTTGTACTGCTCTGGCCGCTAGTCACCTTTACGACATCCGGACAAAGGGTCTTGGCGCATACCGTTCTGTACACGCTTTCCACAGGTGTACCGTTGCCTATTCCTTACGCCAGAGGTTTGGCGAACACTGCCGCCGCCGGCTGCGCTCTTGACCAAGCCAACCCTAAACCGTCCAATTATCAAACCCAGCAGGACAACTTAACCGCCGAATATGAGTCGATGGTCAATACTTACAATCGCTATTATGCGGTCCTACAAAATAATGGCGGAATATTGACCATGTATGATCCCCCTGAGGAAATTCCCGGTAACTTTGCCAGCGCCAAACTCTTTTTCTGTCGCCAATAAAATATTTTTCACCCTCTCTTGACAGCCGAACAGTGTTCGGTTATAATCAGAAGATATTCACCGAACATCGTTCGGTTTACAATGAGCGTTTATTCTATGATGACAGAAGAGTTATCTCCCAGAGAACGGCGCGCCGCTCGCACTCGCGAAGCCATTCTTGATGCTGCCCGGGAGTTGATTAGCGAGCGAGGCGCTCATGGATTTTCTCTACGCGAAGTTGCACGACGTATTGATTATAGTCCCGCCGGACTGTATGAATATTTTAGCAATAAAGATGAACTGGTGGCAGCTGTTGTGGCCCAGGGTTTCGAACGCTTCAGCCGCTACCTGCTTAGCGTATCTACCAGCCTGCCGCCGCGTGACTATCTGATCGAACTTGGCATGGCCTACATTCGCTTTGCTCTTGAAAATCCCCAACACTTCATGCTGATTTTCAACACCCCTGACCTACGCTCCTCAACACCAAACGATAAGTTTATCGCCAAAGGGACGCATCACGTTTTGGTCAACGGTATCCAGCGCTGTCTCGATGCCGGCGAAATCTCGAATAGCTACCAGCGGGACGATTTAGTCTTTGCCGCCTGGGCTACCGTCCACGGAATGTCTACCCTAATTGTTAGCCATTTGTCTCAAGATAAGCATGATTGGCTGGCTACCAGCCGGACCATGCTCGAAGCCTGGTGTCGTGGGTTGAGACCATCGTCTTAGATTTTTTTGCACTTTACCTAACATTGTTCGAAATATATACAGTGTAAAATTAATGGGTATTCAATAAATTCAGATGGATTAGGTTTTCAACAGGAGCAAAACATGTCCGTCATTTGGTACAAATTGTGGTCTGATCTGTGGGATAACAAAGTACGCACGATTTTGGCTGTGCTCAGTATCGCGGCCGGAACGTTTGCGGTGGGGGCGGTGTTTGGTATGGCTGATCAGCTTTTAGCCGGGATGGATCAGGCCCACCAAGCGGTCAACCCGTCACACCTCAACATCGGCCTGGATAAGCGCATTGATCGGGATAC
>JAGRCC010000482.1:12135-13721 GCA_020433785.1 Anaerolineae bacterium | reverse complement strand
CAGGCGTCAGTCCTGAATTTGTACGATCCGGATCGCTCTCAAATTATTTCTCAGGGGGGCATGTTGACCACCTGGAGCGCGTTTGTTGAAACCCTCCGGGGGCAACTTGATAGTCAGCGCGCCAGCGGCGGCGCCGGGCTGCGGATTATAAGCGAGACCGTCACCTCGCCGTCATTGATTAGCCTGTTTCAAAATGTTCTGCAAGACTTCCCTCAGGCCCGCTGGGTTCAGTATGATCCGATCAACCGCGATAACTCCAAAGAAGGGGCCATGATGGCCTTTGGGGAAGACGTTAACACCGTTTATCAGTTTGACCAGGCCGAAGTCATCGTTTCGCTCGATGCCAACTTTACCCAGTTTGGGCCGGGTAACGTGCGGTACGCTCGTGATTTTACCGATAAACGACGGGTACGCGAGGACAGTACCGCTATGAACCGGCTGTATGTCATGGAAACCCAGCCCAGCGCCACCAGCACCTTGGCCGATCACCGCCTGCCGCTGTCGTCGGCGCAAATGGAAGCCTTCGCTCGGGCGTTGGCGGCTGAATTAGGGGTCGATGTGGAAGCGCCGCCGGCCGAAAGCCTGGCCGCAGTGCCGGAGAATTGGCTTGGCGCTATCGCCCGGGATTTGCAAGCTAACGCCGGCAAAAGTATCGTCATCGTCGGCGAAAATCAAGCCCCGGTGGTGCATGCCCTGGCTCACGCGATGAACGACGCTCTGGGGAATGTTGGCCAGACGGTGATTTACAGCGAACCATTGGAAGGCACTTCAACCAACCAAATGCAAGAACTGCGGTTGCTGGCCGATGATATGATCAATGACCGGGTTGAGGTTCTACTGGTGATCGATGCTAACCCCGTTTATAACGCGCCGGCCGATACTCGCTTTGCCGAGGCTATTCGCCGCGTTCCGTTCCGGGCTAAAATTGGGCTGTACGTTGATGAAACCGGCGCTCTATGTGAGTGGAATATTCCGCTGTCTCACTATCTGGAAAGCTGGTTTGATGCCCGCGCTTACGACGGAGTCGTATCGCTGACCCAACCCTTGGTTGATCCGCTGTATAGCAGCAAAACGGCGCACCAGTTTGTCGCGGCGATGATCGGTCAATCTGAGTCGAGCGATTATGACCTGGTCCGTGACTATTGGTCGAATGAACTTTCCGATTCGAATTTTGACACGCTCTGGCAGACGTCACTGCATGATGGCTTTATAGCTGATACCGCTCCGCCGACTAAGTCGGTCAGCGTCTCGACGGCCGAGATCAACGCGGTGGAGCCTGCTGAGAGTAGCGGTCTGGAAATCAACTTTAGGCCTGATCCAACCGTTTGGGATGGACGATTTGCCAACAACGGCTGGCTGCAAGAACTGCCCAAACCCATTTCCAAATTGACCTGGGAAAATGTGGCGGCGATCAGCCCGGCCACGGCCGAGGAACTAAATCTGACCAACGGTGACCTGGTCGAGCTTCGTTATCGAGGCCGGTCGGTGCAAGCCCCGATTTGGGTATTTCCGGGTCAGGCGGATGGCACCGTGGTGACCACGTTGGGCTATGGGCGTACCCTGGCCGGTCGCGTGGGGAGTGATAT